>CACZBB010000210.1 GCA_902779245.1 uncultured Lachnospiraceae bacterium
GTTCATACACAGGCTGATTTATGTCACGGACCCGTGCCAAACAGCGACGCGCAGCTAGTCCTTTAGGGCGAGTGTTTGGCACGGGAGTGACTTGTAACGGCTGACGAAACTTTTTAAATTTGTAAAAAAATATCTTGCATTCATGTCCGCATTCGAGTATACTTGAATGCGGACTTTTATTCACAGAGCCGCGCAAGGTAGATCGCTGCCTTCGGCAGCGCGCGGCTCGCGAGAGAGGGTAGAGGTTCGGCATTCGCCTCACTCTACCTATTCACAGAGCCGCGAAAAGCAATTCGCTGCCTTCGACGGCTCGCGATTCGCGAGGAGGGAAGAGACCTGGCATTTGCCTGTCTTTGGCCTGCTCGCAAAAGCTGCAAGGAGAATCCGAGAGCATGATTCCAGAGACGCGCGGCCCTGGCCGCTTGATCCGGCGGATCTGGGAATGCGCAAAGTAACATTTGCTGTACTTCTCTGTATTCGAATTGTGTACAATGCGGAAAGGAGGTTATTATGAAAGTAAGGTCTTCCGTAAAACCAATGTGCGAAAAGTGCAGAATCATCCGTAGGAAGGGTTCCATCCGCATCATCTGCGTGAACCCGAAGCACAAGCAGAGACAGGGATAAGAAGCGGAAAGGAAATGCTTCCTAATATATAGGAGGCTTCCCCGAAAACTTCGAATGCGAAACCGAAAGACGAGAAAGACAGTCCGGAGCGCGGCTGCACGGACTGTACACTATGTATCAGCGAAGGAGCCGATAATAGTGCTCGATACCGGCGCACGTCATCCGGAAGGCTGACCCAAAGCCATAAAAGTCCGATACGGGAAAAGCCTGGCGCCGGAAAGGTCGCAGATCCCCTGTGGATGCGGCTGGGCTTCCTTAGGGATGCCCCAATTGAGTAACCATTTGTAAAGTATCAGAAGAAACAGAAGTTTGGAGGAAAACCATGGCTCGTTTAGCTGGTGTGGATTTACCAAGAGATAAGCGAATCGAGATCGGCCTGACGTACATCTACGGGATCGGCAGGACCACATCCAACAAAATCCTTGCCCAGGCAAATGTAAACCCGGATACGCGCGTCCGTGATCTTACGGACGAGGAAGTCTCCCGCATCAAGGACGTGATGGACGAAACCGTTACGGTCGAAGGTGACCTTCGCCGTGAGGTCGCGATGAACATCAAGCGCCTTACCGAGATCGGCTGCTACAGAGGCATCCGTCACAGGAAGGGTCTTCCGGTCCGCGGTCAGAATACGAAGAACAATGCCCGTACGCGCAAGGGACCGAAGCGCACGGTCGCGAACAAGAAGAAGTAATTATCATCACTGCGCAGGAAACGCCCGGGAGCGTTTCCAATCATACGAAAGGACGTAGGTTAGTTTTACTATGGCAAAGAATCAGAGAAACACGAACGCGAATAAGCGTAAAGTCAGAAAAAACGTTGAACATGGACAGGCGCACATCCAGTCTTCCTTTAACAACACGATTGTTACCCTGACGGATGCGAACGGCAATGCCCTTTCGTGGGCTTCCGCCGGCGGCCTGGGATTCCGCGGTTCAAGGAAATCTACTCCCTATGCTGCCCAGATGGCAGCGGAGACGGCGACCAAGGCAGCCCTCATTCATGGCCTTAAGACCGTAGAGGTGTTCGTCAAGGGACCCGGCTCGGGAAGAGAAGCCGCGATCCGTGCCCTTTCCGCAGCCGGCCTTCAGGTCGTGAGCATTCAGGACGTGACGCCGGTTCCGCATAACGGATGCCGCCCGCCGAAGCGCAGGAGAGTGTGACGTTCGCTTTTTGTCACTGCGCGCACTTTAAGGATTATCGCTTTATTTTTAGGAGGTCCATCTTAAAATGGCAGTTAATAGAACACCCTATCTCAAGAGATGCAGGTCGCTTGGCCTGGAGCCGACATATCTTGGAATCGATAAGAAGTCGAAGCGTGAGCTGAAGAGGAGCGGCCGCAAGGTCTCCGAATATGGTCTGCAGCTTCGTGAAAAACAGAAAGCAAAGTTCATCTACGGCGTGCTGGAGAAGCCCTTCCGCAACTACTACGAGAAGGCTGACCGCATGCAGGGAATGACGGGCGCGCACCTCATGGCTATGCTGGAGCTTCGCCTCGACAACGTCATCTTCCGCCTCGGACTTGCCCGTACGCGCCGTGAGGCCCGTCAGATCGTTGGCCACAAGCACGTCCTTGTGAACGGCAACTGCGTCAACATCCCCTCTTACCAGGTCAAGGCCGGCGATAAGGTCGAGATCAAGGAGAAGAAGCAGTCCTCCGCAAGGTATAAGGCCGACAACGGAATTCTTGCCGCTACCGCCGGCCGCGCCGTTCCGGAATGGATCGATGCGGACAAGGAGAATATGTGCGGCATCATCAAGGAAGTTCCGACTCGTGACATGATCGACGTTCCGGTCAACGAGATGCTCATCGTCGAGTTGTATTCGAAATAATCCGCTGTAACCCATGACCTGACACACCCAAAGGAGGAATCTGCGTGTTTGATTTTAATAAGCCGAAAATTACCGTCGCAGAGGTATCTGATGACAAAAAGTTTGGCAGATTCGTGGTCGAGCCGCTGGAAAGAGGTTATGGTACTACGCTTGGCAATTCTCTTCGGAGGATCATGCTTTCAACACTTCCGGGAGCCGCGGTCAGCCGTGTAAAGATCGACGGCGTTCTTCATGAGCTGGCGCCGATCCCCGGGGTGAAGGAGGATGTCACGGAGATCATCCTGAATCTGAAGTCCCTTGCGATCCGCAACAACGCGGAATCGGATGAACCCAAAACAGCCTTCATCGAATACCACGGTGAGGGTGTCGTCCACGCCTCGGATATCCAGGTGGATTCCGATATCGAGATCCTTAACCCGGATCAGGTGATCGCGACCATCGGCGGCGGCGCGGACAGCAAGCTTTACATGGAGATGACCATCACCAAGGGTCACGGCTATGTGAGCGCGGACAGGGTCAAGGAGCTGGAGCAGCCGATGATCGGCGTGATCGCAGTCGACTCGATTTATACGCCCGTTGAGCGCGTAAATATCAACGTGGAGAATACGCGTGTCGGCCAGCAGACCGACTATGATAAGCTCACGCTGGATGTCTGGACGAGAGGAACGCTCAGTCCGGAAGAGGCGGTCAGCCTCGCGGCGAAGGTGCTCAGCGAGCATTTGAAAATGTTCATCGATCTGACAGAGACGGCCCGCAAGGCGGAGATCATGATCGAGAAAGAGGACAACGAGAAGGAGAAGGTGCTCGAGATGAACATCGACGAGCTTGAGCTCTCCGTCCGTTCCTACAACTGCCTGAAGAGAGCAGGCATCAATACCGTTGAGGAGCTCTGCAACAAGACCTCGGAGGATATGATGAAGGTCCGCAATCTCGGCCGCAAGTCCCTTGAGGAGGTTCTGGCGAAGCTCAAGGAGCTTGGCCTGTCGCTCCGCCCCAGCGAGGATTGATGTTTTTAAAATAACCCGGGAAACGCTTCACGGGCGTTTCCCCGATTACGTTTGCGGGGAAAAGGCGGCTGCCAGTAAGACCGAGGGCGTGGCAGTGCGTTCCGC
>CACZBB010000211.1 GCA_902779245.1 uncultured Lachnospiraceae bacterium
CGAAAGCCCGGCGATATTGCGCATTTTCGTATAGAGGAAGAGGTTCTTGAACGCGTGGCTCTCATCCACGAACAGCCTGTCAACGCCAAGCTGCTCAAAGGTGATCACGTCGTCCTTCCGGCCCCGGTCGGCAAGCTTCGCGAGCCGGGCCTCCAGCGACTTCTTCGTCTTCTCCATCTGCTTGATGGAAAACCGCTCCCCGTTCCTCTCCTTGAGGCTGGAAATGGCCTCCGTGATGTCCGCGATCTGCCCCTCCAGAAGGCGGGCCTGTCGCTCCGCCGAGATGGGGATCTTCTCGAACTGCGAATGCCCGATGATGACGGCATCATAGTCCCCAGTGGCGATCCTCGCGCAGAACTTCTTGCGGTTTGCCGTCTCGAAGTCCCTCTTCCTCGCGACCAAAATGTTCGCGCTCGGGTAAAGGCGGAGGAACTCGCCCGCCCACTGGAGCGTCAAATGGTTCGGGACGACGAACAGGGCTTTCCGGGAAAGGCCAAGCCGCCGGCCCTCCATGGCCGCGGCGACCATCCCGAAGGTCTTCCCGGCACCTACCTCGTGCGCGAGCAGCGTGTTCCCGCCGTAAAGAATACGGGCAACTGCCGTAAGCTGGTGGTCCCGCAGCTTGATGTCCGGGTTCATGCCGACAAAACGGATATTTGACCCGTCATACTCCCTCGGCCTCGTGGAATTGAAGAGGTCGTTGTACCGCCGCGCCAGCATTTCCCGGCGCTTCGGCTCCTTGAAGACCCATTCCTGGAATGCGTCCCGGATGACCTGCTGCTTCTGCTGCGCGAGAGCCGTCTGCTCCCTGTTCAAAATCCTCCGCTCATTCCCGTGTTCATCCTCAATCTTGTCGTAGATGCGCACGTCCTTCAGGTTCAGCGTGTCCTCCAGGATCCGGTACGCATTTGCCCGCCTTGTCCCGTAGGTCACGCAGCTGGGGACATCGCCTGGCCCCACTTGGCCCTTCCCGTTGACCCACCATTCCGCCGTCGACGGCTCATACTGCACATGGACCGTTTTTTTCTCATCAACGAACCGGTAAAACCCTTTCCTTAACCGGTATGGCGTGTTGAAGGTCTCGTACATGAAGTCCTGGATGACCTCCTTCCCAAGCCAGGTCGCCCCCAGCCGCACGTCGATCTCGGAAGCGTCCAGGTCCTTCGGGAGCGCCCTTTCCAGCGCGGCCGCGTTTTCAACGTAAAACGGGTCTTTCGCCGCGGCCTCCCTCGCCGCCTGCAGCTTCCTCCGGACATTCCCGGAAAGGTATTCATCCGCCGCTATCCACCCCTCCTCGAACGCCCTATCCACATAGGCAGGGTCTTTATAAATGGCTCCCCGCAGCATCGCGGCGACCTCGCGAAGCTCGCCGGTCCTCCCTAAAAGCTCCGCCATATAGGGCAGGTCCACACGGCCTTTCTCACCGATGGACACCGCGAGCGCCTCGCCCGGTTCGTCCACACGCGTGACCTTCCGCTCCGGCCGGATGGTCCGCTTCGTGAAAATGTCCGCTTTCCGAACCATGTTCCCGTCCTCGTCGAGGACTTCCAGGGAGCAGAGCAGGTAATAGGATGAATCCCTGTCAAATGCCCTCGCGTTCTGGCGGGAGTTGATGGTGCCGTAGGAAGACGTGAAGCTGTCATACGCCTCGGAGAGTTCCCTTTGCTTTCCCGTGATGGCCTCGTCCGGGTAGCCGTCCATCTGGAAGCGGATCAGTTCGTTCACGATCCCGCGAAGGCGGACCATCCCCTTGACCCGTCCGGCCTCCGCCTCGCTAAGATCCACCAGCCGCATGACGGAATTTTCCCGGAAAAACACCCGGCCGGAGACGACCGTGAACGAGTAATTGTTCACCGTCGGGTCCGCCGGGATGACATCGGGATCAGCAAATGTATCTGTTTTGTCATCCAATGCTGCTGGTGTATAGACTCCGCGGATGTGCCGCACCGCCCTGCTAAGCTCTTCCGCAAGATCCGCCCCGGGGATCGGGGACACCGTGACATCCTCCCGGCCATACTGCGTGGTCTCCGCTTCCAGACGGCCAAGCACCATTTCGGGATGCTCCACAAAATAGCTGTTAAACCTTCCTCTGCAAGACCAAGGTGCACCCAGTCCGGGTCCGCGTCGATGGGAAGCTCCCGCTTTTGCAGGAACAGGATGTCCGAAACGACCCTCGCCCCCGCGTTTGCGCTGAACGCGTTGTTAGGGAGGCGGACGGCTCCCAGAAGCTCCGCCCGCTGGGCAAGGTAGCGCCGGACCTCCGGGGACTTCTGGTCCATGGTATACCGGCTGGTCACGAAGGCGACGATGCCGCCAGGACGCACCTGGTCGATGGCCTTGGCGAAGAAGTAGTTATGGATGGAAAACCCGAGACGGTCGTAGGGCTTATCGCTGACTTTATAGTTGCCGAACGGCACGTTTCCAACCGCTATGTCATAAAAGTCTCTTCGGTCCGTGGTCTCAAATCCCGCGATGGTGATTTCCGCTCCCGGGTAGAGCTTCCCCGCGATGCGGCCGGAAATGGGATCCAGCTCCACGCCAAACAGGCGGCTTCCCCGCATTTTCTCCGGAAGCATCCCGAAGAAATTCCCGATCCCCATCGATGGTTCCAAGATATTTCCAGACACAAAACCCATCCTCCCCAGCGCTTCGTAAATGGCACGGATCACGACCGGGCTTGTAAAATGCGCGTTCAGCGTGGAAGCCCGCGCCATCTCGTATTCCTTCTTCGGAAGGAGATCCTTCAGCTTTTCGTATTCTTTTTTCCAGCTGCCATTTTCAGGATCAAAAGCCTCGGAAAGGCCGCCCCAGCCGACATATTTGGAAAGGGTGTCCTGCTCCGCAGGCGTGGCATCCCTTCCTTCTTCCAACGCAAAAAGAGTTTCGATGGCGGCGATGTTGCGGGCAAATTTCTCCTTTGGCCCGCCCTCGCCAAGATGTTCATCGGTAATGCGGTAGTTGGCATCGGTAATGCGGTAGTTGGCGGCAAGGGAAATCGGATGTTCTTCTTGAAGTGGGGTGCTTTCTGTCAGCTCCTCAGATGACGGTTCGGTCTTCGGACCCTTCTTAGCCGCAGCTTCTTCCGCCGTCGAAGATTCACCTGCAAATACGTCAACGGCATCCATGAAAGTTTCTTCGTCCGATAATTCTTCCAGATTACCTTTTTCTACATCGGGTTCTTCCACCCCAGAATCTACCATGGCAGATTCTTTCATGGCTGGTTCTTCCATGGCTAGTTCTTCAATAACGGATCCTTCCACGACAAATTCTTCCACGGCGAATTCTTCCACGGTGAATCCTTCCACGGTGGATCCTTCCATGACGGATCCTTCCAATCCATGGCTGTTTTTTCCACAGCAGATTCTTTCATAGTAGATTCTTTCATGGCCGGTTCGTCCATGGCGGACACTTCCATGGCTTGTTCTTCCATGGAAGTGTCCATTCTGGGCAATACATCTAAAGAAAGATTTTCTTCTTCAATCCTTTCCTTTTCAACTTCGGAAAGGTATCTGTCCTCCCGGATCATTTGATCGATCCGTCGCTCGGCTTCCGGCCAGCGGATCATCACTGCGGTATCCGAGGGCTTATGGTAGACCCTGAACCCTTTTCCATCAACCAAGAGGGAGCCAAAGGAGCCGTCGAGAAATGACCAGCTGCAGCCACAGTACCCATAGATACTTTTCAAGAAGGCAATTCGGGTTTTCCGGTCTCCAGCACGGACAAAGCTCTCATAAATCCGCAATCTCCCGTCGCTGTAGGATGACCAGCGGACAGCCGCGTCTTTCTCCTCTTCCGGCATAGAAAAAGCGGAGGGCTTTTGGCTCTCCGCTTCCTTTGATGATTCTGTTGTAAGGGATGCATTTTTCGTTGGGCTCTCTCCTGACGGAAAGGCTCCTTCATTTTCGTTACCGTTTTGGAAATACCCTTCTAAAAAGCTTAACTGGTGATCAGTTCCGCGATCACGGTCTCCTCCGCCTGCGCCTTTAAGGCGTTCATGTGGCGTACCCACCCCATCTGGTCGGCCGCCTTGTCCGGAGGCGGTGAGTCCTTCAAAAGCTGCGCCATGATCAGCTCCACCCTCTCGTTCGCCGCCTTGTCGATCTCTATCAAATGGGGAAAAAACTCGTCCATCAGGAGCATATCGGTCGTCGTTATCGGTCTGTTCTCCTCCAGATAAGCCCTGCGCATCCTGCCGTACCTCCCGAGGTCCGGTTCCGGCTCCGGCGGGCGGGTGATCTCCTCCAGGAAGCTGTTCCCGACCGGCTCCGTGTCGTCCTCCGACAGTTTGAGGTCCGGGATCAGGTAACCGCCCACTTCCCTGTATTCCAGCCTGTCCTCGAACAATGCTTTCTCCATTGCTGCCCTCCTTTCCTGCGGACTCTGCCCGCAAACCATTTGTCTGGTCTTTTGTTTCCGATTTCACTTCCAGGCTTTCCGTAAGGCTCTCCTCGTAGGCTTCCGTGACAGCTGCGATCATCCGGAAAATGCGGGCGGATATGGCGCTGACAGCCTTCCCCAGCGCATTGACAGCCCGCGGCGTGTTGAACGCGCTGATCCCGGCAAGCTCTTCCTGCGCAAAATCCGCTTCCGGCTCTCCCGGGCAACGGCTGTAAACACAATACGTGACGCTCGCCGCCGTCACCTTTCGGAAGGCTCCCGCGACCGCACCCTGGCCGGCAGCCTGACTCCCCCTTACGGCCGCCAGGATCTGCGCCTCGTTCGTATCCCAGTATCTTGCGGAGAGATGCTCCGCGACCTCCCGGATCATGCGCTCCAGCGATAAGCCTTCCTCTAATCCGGTAAAGTTCTCCCGGAAAGCCTCCCCAATCAGTTCCCGGTACTCGCCGCGCATTTGCCAGAGCCGTACCGGCTTGGAGTTTCTTCCCTCCCCGGTATCCGACACGTCGAACACGTAGCGTAAGCGCGTTTTCGTCCCGCTTCGGTCAATCAGGGCGATCCCTTTCTTCCCCCGCATCACATAACGTTTCACCTTGTTTTTCCAGATCTCGAAGCCCGCGCAAGCGGTCGCGTCCGGCCGCTGGGCAAAGATCATGAGCTGGTCGCTGTAAGCGTATTTGTAATTTCTTGCCATGACTTTGAGAAATGCTGTCCACGTTCCCGTGCCGGACGTGACACGGCCGATGGTCTCTTTCTCCAGCTGTAAGCAGTCCTGAAGTTTGTTCCTCAACTTGGCTCCTCCGTTCGTCCCGCTACAAAGGAACTTTATCCTTCGTAGGGTATTATAATATGCACAATGCTATTATGCAATACTTTAATTGATTTTCTTTTTTCAAAATGTTCCCTTAATGGCACATGATACCGTGCATTATACTCTGATACAAAACAGCGAAAATGGTTTAAAGGTCGCATAAAAAACCCAATCCGGGACTGTTTTTTGCGCTTGATTGCACTTGAAACGTAGAGTTTTCAATACTTCTGAGTAATCTAACATAGATTGATAAATCTAGAGAATAGTTCATTATAGTTTCATATTTCTATTATAGTCGTATACGGCAAGACAGTAAAATATTAGAGAAAGATCCAGTATCTTGTATAAAACCTTATTCTATGTATATGACTATAATCCATTTTGGCTTGTAATCTGTATACAACTATAATGAAAGGTATCAGCACATTTTAAGGTGACTTCCAAGAGTTCATCCGCTGTCAGATCCTCCGGCTCTTTCTTTTGGGTCTGGGCTGTGTCTGCGGCTCTTCAGGTTTCGAGGCCTGAGCTTCTTTGCCGGTTTCTCTCCACAGCGTCTCCGCGCTCATGGCCTCCCGGGCGATCTGCTCAATATGCGAAGGGTGGATTTCGGAGGGCTGGTAAAAACAGTATTCCATCAGCTCCGCGCGTAAGACCGAACCTTCCACATTTTTCGCCCACTCCCTGCACTTTGTGGAGAGCCTTCCGTCCCAGTCGCCGACGATGTTCACCAGGTTTGCGATTGCTTCCAGGCAGGCCTTCCGGCCGATCATCTCCGTCAAAAGTTCTACCGTATCCTTCGGCGTTTTATTCCTTGTCCTCTCATAGGCTTCCAAAAGCTGTTTCATATGATCCCTGATCTGCATGATCGCAGCCGCCTTCTTTTCGTCGTTTAATTTCGCCAGTTCCATTTGCACGATCCTCCTTCCGCACACAATAATGTTTCCTATACAGTTTCCTTCCATAAATCAGATATGATATTTGCCGACTCGCAAAACGTGCCATTAATGGCACATTTTTACGCTCATCGGGTTTTGAAGAGTATCAGGCGCATCTCCACAGTCTTCCGTTTGATCTGCTTTTCATCCCCCAAAACAGAAAAAGGCCGCATCTTTGCGACCTTCTCCTCTCCGGGCTTCCTTCCCGCACCTTGTTCGATTCTATTATATCGGATTCAATTTCCATGAAAAACTGTCATTTACTGACATTATTCCTTCTTTCATCGCTGGTCGTTCTTAGGGAATTGACCTTAGAGAATGGGCAGCACAGGCTATGAGAGTTGACAACAGTTCTGCGCAAAAAGGATTCTGAGATTCCGTGACAGAAGCCAGCTTTTGTGGTATAAAGAAGACGTCTAACCTTGACTGTCTTATTCGCAGCGCAGCATCTAGATAAGAAAGATAGATGATAAATACAGAACGACAACTCGGGATTTCTCTTAGAGATAATTGATGGACGAGAATTACCAGAATATATGACAATGAATAAGGGGAAGATATGTGGCTGATCATGGCGGCTTTGTCCG
>CACZBB010000212.1 GCA_902779245.1 uncultured Lachnospiraceae bacterium
ATCGGGGAATTCGAGGCGCTGGATTATGTTTACGTCGCCGGCACCGTCAGCAATTTCAACGGAAGCCTTCAGGCGTCCTTGAAGCAGGCCCGCAAGGCCGCGCCCGGCGAGTACATCCCGGCGGATTATCTGCCCGTCACCAAAAAGAACCGGAAAATGATGCTGAGCGAGCTCTTAAAGCTCGCGGCTTCCGTGCAGGAGCCTCATCTCGGTGCGCTCTTAAAGAGCTTCTTTGTCGACGACCGTGAGTTCGTCATCAAGTTCTGCGCCCACTCGGCGGCCAAGACGGTTCATCACAGCTTCGTCGGCGGTCTTCTGGAGCACACCCTCTCGGTCACGCGCTTCTGCGATTTCTTTGCCCAGAGCTATCCGAATATCAACCGGGACCTGCTCATCACGGCCGCGATGCTTCACGATATCGGCAAGATCGATGAGCTTTCGGATTTTCCCGTCAACGAGTATACCGACGACGGCCAACTTCTCGGCCATATCGTGATCGGCACGGAAATGATCCACGACCACGCCGCGAAGATCCCGGATTTTCCGTCGCGCCTGGAGACGGCCCTCAAGCACTGCATCCTTGCCCATCACGGCGAATATGAGTTCGGCTCGCCCAAAAAGCCCGCGCTCATCGAGGCGCTGGCCTTAAACCTCGCCGACAATGCCGACGCCAAGCTCGAAACCATGACCGAATTCCTCGAAGCCGGTCCCGAAGGCGTTGAGTGGGTCGGCTTCAACCGCTTCCTCGACTCCAACATCCGCCGCACCAACCTGTAATTGTCAGTGCGGCGAAGCTTTCCAGAGGAAAAAAGTTACGGTTTATTCCGTTCACAATAACGAAAAATCCATGTCATTCTGAGCGCAGCGAAGAATCTCTCCGAAAGGCATTCTTGTGTCCGGAGTATTTGACAAAGAAGTTATGCTATCCATATCCGGGCCGGACCGAAGGTGTCCGGCTCGGCTGCGGCATGTAACGAGTAAGGGATATGAGAAAAGAACAAATATTTAAGAAAAATGACCTCGCTGAGCTTTTCATCGAGGATATGACGAAGGACGGAGAGGGTATCGGCCATGCGGATGGCTATACCCTCTTTGTTAAAGATGCCGTGGTCGGCGACCGCATCCTCGCGCAGGTGACCAAAACCGGAAAAAGCTACGGCTATGCCCGCGTCCGCGAGATTTTGGAACCCTCTCCCGAGCGAGTTAAAGCTCCCTGCCCGCTGGCCCGCCGCTGCGGCGGCTGCACGCTTCAGGCGATGTCCTGCAAGGCCCAGCTTGCCTTTAAGGAAAACCTTGTCCGCCGGAACCTCGAGCGCATCGGCGGTTTTTCCGATGTTCCCATGGAGCCCATTCTCGGCATGGAAAATCCCTGGCGCTACCGCAACAAGGCCCAGTATCCCGTCGGCGCGGCCAAACCCTCCGCTTATAAAGAGTCGTCCAGGACCGCCCTGCCGCAGCCCGCGTCGGCCAATACCCGGACAGCCGCCCGTCCGCAGCCCGCGTCGGAGAATGCCGCGTCCCCTCGTCTGCTTTCCGCCGGCTACTACGCGGCCCGCTCCCACGAGCTTCTCAATCTCCGCGACTGCCTTCTCTCACCGGCGCACAACGCGGCCATCCTTGATTGCATCCTTGCCTTCGCCGGAGAATTTGGCGTCACGGCCTACGATGAAACGACCGGCAAAGGCCTTCTCCGCCACATCCTCATCCGCGAAGGCTTCGCGACCGGGGAGATCCTCATTTGCCTGGTCATCAACGGAAGAAAACTTCCCCGCGCGGAGGAGCTGGTCCGCCGGCTGCGCGATCTTCCGCTTGGGCAGAAAATGCCCGTCCCCGAGATCCGAAGCATATGCCTGAACGTCAACACGAAAAAGACCAACGTTATCCTCGGCGGGGAAGTCCTTCCGCTTTACGGCGATCCCTGGATCACCGACCGTCTCGGCGGCTTCGAATTCCGCATCTCGCCGCTCTCCTTCTATCAGGTAAACCCCGTCCAGACCCTTCGCCTCTACGAGACCGCCGTCGAGTTTGCCGGCCTGACCGGGACGGAGACCGTCTTCGACCTCTTCTGCGGCATCGGCACCATTTCTCATTTTCTCGCAAAGAAGGCCCGCGAGGTCTACGGCGTTGAGATCGTCCCGCAAGCCATCCGCGATGCGGCGGCCAACGCCGCGCGCAATCATTTGACAAATGCACATTTCTTTGCCGCGGCGGCTGAGGATGTGGCCGCCCGGGGATATTTTGACGAGCACACCCCGCTCGTCCATCCCGATGTCGTCGTCCTGGATCCGCCCCGCAAGGGCTGCGAGGAAAGCCTTCTTCGAACGATCCGCGCCCTCGCCCCCGACCGTATCGTCTATGTCAGCTGCGACAGCGCCACCCTCGCCCGCGACCTCAGGATCCTCGCCGCCCCCGCCGAAGGCACCGAAGCCTCCTATCGCCTCGCCCGCGTCCGCCCCTGCGACATGTTCCCCGCAACGGCACACGTCGAAAGCTGTGTGCTCCTTACGCGTGTGAGCAACCGAAAAGCAGATTCCTATGTAAAACTGAATGTGAAGATGGAGGATTACTATCGGATCAAAGATGCAGAGGGCGGTGAAGCGAATGGATAAGGAAAGTATTATATACGATACTGCAACAATAAGCGATATTCCGGAACTTATCAGGCTTAGAATTCTATATATGATAGACGATTTTGGCTCTTTAACCGATGAAGAAAGAGAAGGCATGGAAAAACAGCTTCCGGAATATTTTGAGAGAGAACTCGGGAAAAAGCTGATTGCGTTTGTAGCAAGAGCAGAGGGCAGGCTTGTTGCTGCGGCATATCTGTTGATTATCGAGAAGCCGGCAAATCCATTTTTTCTAAATGGATTGGATTCAGAGGTTCTAAGCGTATACACAGAAGAAGAATACCGTGGTAAAGGAATCTGTACGAGCCTTATGAGCAATATGATTGAATATGCCAGAGAGCATCAGATATGCCGCATTGATCTGGTAGCAACGGATGAAGGATATCCTATATATAAAAAATTGGGGTTTGAAGATAAGGTTCAGAAGTATACAGATATGCGATTAAAACTTTAGAATCCACGCATTGCGACAACCGGTGTTATGTGATATACTACGGTCATAAGCACGCAATGCGAGGTGATGATATGGATATAGCCAAAGCGATAAGAGACTTGAGAGAAAGCACAGGGATGTCACGTAAAGAGTTTTCAGACCATACGGGTATCCCTGTTCGTACATTGGAAGACTGGGAAGCGGGGCGAAGAACTCCTCCGGAATACATACCGAGGCTGATTGCATTTCAGTTGAAGTATGAAGAACTGATGAAAGGAAGGGAGGAGAACCTTCTATGAGAAATTTTGATAAACAGATGGAAATGGTTCTCTATCATTCAGATGAA
>CACZBB010000213.1 GCA_902779245.1 uncultured Lachnospiraceae bacterium
GGTGACCAGGTTGGTCGCGCCGGGGCCGGAGGTCGCCATGCACACGCCGACCTTTCCGGTCGCGCGGGCATAGCCGTCCGCCGCGTGGGACGCGCCCTGCTCGTGGGACGTGAGAATGTGATGAATTTCTGGATGCTTATACAGAGCATCGTAGATATTAAGGATCGTTACACCCGGATACCCGAAGACGGTATCCACGCCCTGCTCCTTCAGGCACTCGATGACGATCTCTGAACCTGTTAACTTCAATGCGCTCTCCCTTCTAAGAAAACCTGGTGATATTGTTTACACCCGGGCCGGACATTTGCCGAAAGGACGGGCTTACACAGCATCCATTCGATAACGGAAATCAAAGATTTCCCCTCTATGTGTAAGTTCGACTGCGGAAATCAAAGCTTTCCGTTCTCACTTATATCTCATTTAGCGTGTCGCTGTCCGGCTGCGGGCCGATGAAATTACGCCTTCGGGACCTCCAGTACCGCGCCGCGGCTTCCGGAGGTGACCATGGCCGCGTAGCGAGCAAGGTACCCGGTGGTGATCTTCGGCTCGCGCGGCTTCCAGGCGGCTTTGCGCCGCTTAAGCTCCTCGTCGCTCACCAGGACGTTAAGGCCCTTCGCCGGGATGTCCACGCGGATGATATCGCCCTCCTCGATGAGCGCGATCGGCCCGCCGACGGCAGCCTCCGGAGAAATATGCCCGATGGATGCGCCGCGGGACGCGCCGGAGAAACGCCCGTCGGTGATGAGGGCGACCGTTGAGCCAAGGCCCATGCCCGCGATGGCGGAGGTCGGGTTCAGCATTTCCCGCATGCCCGGACCGCCCTTCGGGCCCTCGTAACGGATAACCACCACGTCGCCGGGATTGATCTTCCCGCCGAGGATCGCCTCAATCGCGTCGTCCTCGCTGTCAAAGACCCGCGCCGGGCCCTCGTGAACGAGCATTTCCGGGGTGACGGCGCTCTGCTTGACAACGCCGCCCTCCGGGGCAATATTGCCCGAAAGCACCGCCAGGCCGCCATTTGCCGAATACGGATTCTCGACGGGGCGGATGACCTCCGGATTGCGGTTGAAGGCATTCTTTATATTCTCGCCGACGGTCTTTCCGGTCACGGTCAGGCAGTCAAGATCGAGAAGTCCGAGCTTCGAGAGCTCGTGCATGACCGCGTACACGCCGCCCGCCTCGTTGAGCTCGTCCATATAGGTATGGCCGGCCGGCGCGAGATGGCAGAGGTTCGGGGTCTTCGCGGAATATTCATTGGCGAGGCGCATGTCGAGCTCAAAGCCGATCTCGTGCGCGATCGCCGGAAGGTGCAGCATCGTGTTCGTGGAGCAGCCGAGAGCCATGTCCACGGTCAGGGCGTTCCGGATCGAGCGCTCGGTGATGATGTCGCGCGGCCGGATGTTTTTCCGGTACATGTCCATGACCGCGTTGCCGGCGTGCTTCGCGAGGCGGATGCGGGCGGAGTAGACCGCCGGGATCGTGCCGTTGCCGCGAAGGCCCATGCCGATGGCCTCGGTCAGGCAGTTCATGCTGTTGGCGGTGTACATGCCGGAGCAGGAGCCGCAGGTCGGGCAGCCGAACTCCTCGTACTCGTCGAGCTGTTCCTGGTCGATCTTGCCGGCCTGGAACTCTCCCACCGCCTCAAAGATGCTGGAAAGGGAGGTGCGGCAGCCCTTGACGTGTCCCGGAAGCATCGGCCCGCCGCTGACAAAGACGGTGGGGATGTTGAGGCGCGCGGCGGCCATGAGAAGGCCGGGAACGTTCTTGTCGCAGTTCGGGATGCAGACCATCGCGTCGAACTGGTGCGCCAGCGCGAGGGCTTCCGTGGAATCCGCGATGAGGTCGCGGGTGACCAGGCTGTATTTCATGCCCATGTGGCCCATCGCGATGCCGTCACAGACCGCGATGGCCGGAACCATGACCGGATAGCCGCCCGCCTCCGCGACGCCGAGCTTTACGGCCTCGCAGATCTTATCGAGGTTCATGTGCCCCGGGACGATCTCATTGTAAGAGCTTACAATCCCGACCAGGGGCTTCTCCATCTCTTCCTTCGTGACGCCCAGCGCGTTCCACAGGGAGCGGTGCGGCGCCTGCTGAAGGCCTTGCTTCACTCGATCGCTTCTCATATTCCTCCTCCAGGTAACAGCAAAAAAGTTACTGTTCACACCCGAGCCAGACACTCGCGGTCCGTCTGCGGGCCAGTGACATAAATCCGCAGGGTTGCAAACCATGCGGCGAAGCCGGACGGCCGATAAAGATTTTCATGGCCATCAGGCTATATTTTGTTATACTACCGCAAATGTAAAGATATTTCAACCATAAAATGAGCAGGGAACCCGTCCCTGCTCATTTTTATGGTTCGATCATGCGTCCGCACGCAGCCGTTCCGGCGTTTCAGGCCGTCGCGGCGTCGGCCTTCTCGACCTCCGCGATCGCGCTCTTGCGCATCGGGATGCGGCAGTTCTTGTTGTTGCCGAATTCGACAATGACGTCATCGTCGGTGACATCGAGCACCACGCCGTAGAAGCCGCCGGTCGTGACCACGCTGTCGCCGACAGCGATGTCGTTGAGCATGGCGGCCACCCGCTTCTGCTCCTTGTTCTGCGGACGGATAAACAGGAAATACATGACCGCAAACAGGATGACGAGCGGCAGGACCATCGACAGGATGGCCGCCATGGAATTCGGCTGCTCGCCCGCCGTGGCCGTCGCCACATAAAACAGATTGAACATTTTCATTTCCTCCGCTAAAATAATTCTCCGCAAGCTTCTCCCGCGGAAACTTTCCTAATCATACCGAAAAAACCGGAAAATGGCAAGCCCTATTTTTTACATCAAAAAGCCGCCTCTTCGATCCCCATTTCCGCAAGACGCTTCCTTTTATAGGCTTTGAACGTTCCTTTCTCGATGGACGTGCGGATCTCCTCCATCATATGATTATAGAAGTAAAGGTTGTGCATGACGCACAGGCGGAGTCCGAGGATCTCGTCGGCCTTCAGAAGATGCCGGATATAAGCGCGGCTGAAATTCCTGCACACCGGGCAGTCACAGGTCTCGTCGATCGGCCGCTCATCCAGCGCGAAGGCGGCATTTTTCAGGTTCAAATGCCCGCTCCATGTATAGACGTGACCGTGCCGGCCGTTCCGGCTCGGATACACGCAGTCAAAGAAATCCACGCCCCGGTCCACGGCCTCCAGGATATTGGCCGGCGTCCCGACCCCCATTAGATAGGTAGGCTTGTTTCTCGGCAAATGCGGGACGACCACGTCGAGGATCCGGTACATGTCCGCGTGGGTCTCGCCCACCGCGAGCCCTCCGACGGCATATCCGTCCAGATCGAGCGCCCCGATGTCCTCCGCGTTTTTTATGCGGATATCCTCGAAGATCGCCCCCTGGTTGATGCCACTCCACGTAGGGCCGTTCCGCGAGGGCGTTCGGGCACTCGTCGAAGGCCATGGCGATGGTTGAGCCGAGATTGGACTGAATCCGCATACTCTCCTCCGGCCCCATGAAGATCTTCGCGCCGTCGACGTGTGAGCGGAAGGAAACCCCCTCCTCGGTGATCTTCCGGAGCGTCGCGAGGGAAAAGACCTGAAAGCCGCCCGAATCCGTCAGCACCGGGCCGTCCCAGCGCATGAATTTACGGACGCCGCCGAGCTTTTTGATCGTCTCGTCGCCCGTCTTTACGTGCAGATGATAGGTGTTGCAGAGCTCCACCTGACATTTCAGGTCATGAAGCTCCGGCGAGGAGACGCCGCCCTTGATCGCCGCCGCCGTCCCCACGTTCATAAACACCGGCGTCTCGATCACCCCGTGAACCGTCGTAAACCGTCCGCGCTTCGCCCGCCCCTCTTCCTTCAAAAGTTCATACGTCGCCATACCGCCTCCCGATTCATTGATTTCCAGCCTTTGTTTCTCCGCGTGCTTATCCCTTAAACACCTCCGTCGCCGCGGCGCAGTACCTGTAGAAGGCCGTCATGGCGTTGATCTCCGTGTCTTTCTTCGATGAACGGAGAATCGCGTTCGCGTAGGAGAGCGCGGAAATCCTGACGGTAGTCATCCGGCCTCCGGTTGTGAGCCGCACGGTGTGCAGATCTCCCAGCTCCGGCGCGGGGATGCTCGGGATGACGACCTTAAAGCGCCCGCCGCTTTTTGCGACGGCAACGTCCTTCCCGTCCAGGGTCGCACTCGCGCTTCCCTTGTAGGAACTCACCGGCGTAAAGTACAGGCTGACGGACGTGTCGGAGTCCAGCGAGAGGGAGCAGGACACTTTCTCGATCTTGCTGCTTCTCGTAACCGAGATTGCCTTCCCGGCGACACCGTTCCTCGCCTCGGCCTTGTCTGCGGCCGAATATTCCGTCGTCGCATAGCCATAGTCGTCCATGGCCTGTACAGGTCTTCTTTTGCCTGGAAGTCCTGGATATACTTCCTGACGGAGTACTCTTCCGTGACCGTCTGCTCCTCCTCACTCACATTGCCGTCCTCGTCCACCGTCTGAAAATGCAGCGTCGCCGTGATCTTGTCCGCCATCTGCACGGAGTTCACGTGGCAGGTGAACACGTAGAGCTCCTTCCCATCCATGCGCACCTTCTCACAATCGGCAAATTCCACCGTCCGCTCGTCATCCTCCTTGTAGAGCTGGAACGTCATCTTGCAGGAGTCCTCATCCACCGAAAACTCCTCCGGGAATTCCACGTAGAACCGCACGCCGATCGAGCCGTCAAGGACCAGGGAGTGCGCGACAATGCCGGGCATTTCCACTTCCGCCCCGTCAATGGTGTAGCCCACGGCCGCCGCAGCCGCCTTGTCCCCGTCTCCCACGGTAATCTCCGCCACGTAGTCGCCACCTTTCACAGGCGCCCGGCCAAGCGGCTCGCCCTTCTTCGTATAGGTGTCGCCGTCCTTTTTCGCCTTGTAATACCGGATGGCCTCCTCGGACACCGCTAGCCCGGTAGCCGCGTTAAAGTCTGAAAGCCCCTCCAGCGATGCCGCAGGAGAACCCGTCCCGCCGGCAACCGCAAGTGTCGG
>CACZBB010000214.1 GCA_902779245.1 uncultured Lachnospiraceae bacterium
CGGCCCCAGCGCGGTAGTCACGGCGCTGGCCATGTCGGGACTTCCCACGCAGCGCTTCACCTTCGCGGGCTTTCTCTCCACGGCAAACAAAAGCCGCCGGGAGCATCTGGATTCGCTGCGGGAAGAACACCGCACCATGGTGATCTACGAAGCGCCGCACAAACTCACGGAAACGCTGGAGGATCTTCTGGAGACGCTTGGGGACAGGGAGATCGCCCTGTGCAGGGAGCTCACGAAGATCCACGAGGAAATCATCCGCACCACGATATCCGAAGCGCTGGAGCGTTACCGCAGCGAACGGCCCCGGGGCGAATACGTTCTTGTGATCCGCGGCGCGGCGCGGCAGAAGGGCCCGCGTACGTCGCTGGAGGAAGCTGTGGAGCTCACCGAGCGTTACCGGGCGGAAGGCCTTTCTCTGAAGGACGCCGCCCGCCGGGCCGCCGCCGAGACGGGGCAGAGCCGCAATGACCTCTATCACGCCGCCACGGTAAGGGAAAAAAGCGGAAACAACGGCTGACGCCCTTTATTCCGCGGCGGATATGTGCTATAATGCTTATACGAACCGGACGGAAGATCCGGGCGGAGCGGAAGCATCGGACCGGACAGCGGGGAATGATTCCGCCCCGGACAGAAGACGGCACGTACACGGATCACGGGAATGATCTTACGTAAAACAGAAGGGAGAAGCGTATGAGCAATCGGATCATCACCATCGGACGTGAATTCGGAAGCGGCGGCCGCACCATCGGCCGTGAGGTCGCCAAAAAACTGGGAATTCCCTGCTACGATCAGGAACTGATCGAAAAAATGGCAGAGGAGAGCGGGTTCACCCGTGAATATGTGGAAAAGGAAAGTGAGAACGCCTCACTGGGCTCCTGGGCGGCATCGGCCCTCGGAATGGACGGGACCTATACCGCCCCCACCAACCAGGACCGCCTTTGGGCGGTTCAGAGCCGGATCATTCGGGAGATCGCCGAAAAAGAGAGCTGCGTGATCGTGGGCCGCTGCGCCGACGTGATCCTGGAAGACAAGGCCGATCTTCTCAGGGTGTTCATCCACGCGGATTTTGACGCGCGGGCAAAGCGGATCGTGGAGAAATACGGCGAGACCGAGGTCCCCACCGAAAAGCGCCTGCGTGACAAGGACAAGCGCCGCGCCCTGTACTATCAGTTCTACACCGACCGAAAATGGGGCGATATCGAGAACTACGATATCATCCTCAACTCCAGCGCGCTCGGCCCGGAGCGCTGCGTGGACATCATCGCCACGCTGTACTGACGAAAAGGCGCCCGGAGAACCGGGCGCCCGTATAAAACGAACCGACACGCAAAACGCCCGGGGATCCCCGGGCGTTTATCCTGTTATTTCTCCTTCAGCTGCCGAAGGCAGTCGGAACAGATCTGCTTGCCCCGAAACTCCGTAAGCTGCCGGATGCCGCCGCAGAACAGACAGGCGGATTCCACCTTGCGCAGAACGATGGAATCTCCCTCCATGAAGATCTCCACCGGATCCCGAACCTCCAGATTCATTGTCCTGCGCAGCTCGATGGGCAGGACTACGCGGCCCAACTCGTCGATCCTGCGCACGATTCCCGTTGATTTCATCTCCTCACCCCACGCTCCCTCGGTCTATGCGAACATGTGATTATTGTAAACCAGCGGGAGTCAAAAAGCAAGGCCTTTCCCCCTGCGGGACGCGCTTTTTCTGTAGGTTAGTCAATGATGTGTTACAGGATTCAGAAAAGAAGGAGGAGCCGGAGGCGACGAGTTCTTTTCTGAATCCTGGGGCGGGAATCAGTCGGCTCCGAAAGTAGTGAGGACCTGTTTGGGTGAGCGCCAGTTGAGGGGGCGCATAGGGAAATCGTTGTATTTACGCTGCCAGACGGCGAGCTGCTTCCGGTAATCCTCGAATGAATAGAACCTATGAGAGGCATAGAAGTATTCGTTGTCCTTACGGTGACTTCTCTCGACCTTTCCGTTGTGGCGCGGCGTAAATACGCGAATAAGCTTGTGATGAATCCCCAGTTCGGCGAGGGCCTTTTGAAAGTATGTCGGACGGGCTGTTTTTGAGTTGTTCATCCGGGTTGTAAACTCTGAACCGTTGTCTGTCTGAACGCATTCGATGATGAATGGAAACTTCTTCGCACAATTCCGGATGAACTGGGCGGCGGAATAGGAACTGTGGTCTTTGAAGGCCTCAAGGTAACGAAAACGGCTATACTCGTCAATAAAAGTAAACTGGTAATAGCCACCGTCGATGGCCGCCTCGCCCGCTAAACATGAGGCAGGAACGAATTTTACGTCGATCTGAACACGCTGGCCGGGATAACTCATCTGCTCGTATGGTTTGGGAACGTATTTCGGGTTTGGCAATTTGACTGCCATCTGGTTCCTTTTCTTTAAAAACCGATACAAACCGGAGATGGATCTGCTGTAGCCTCGTTGTTTTAGCTTGACCCAGAACACCACCAGGCCGGCATTGGGATTTCGCCGCCTCAGATCATCAATGAGCTTGATCTCCTCCGGTCGGTGCTGGTTTGGATGACTGTGCGGACGATGGGATCTGTCCTCCAGAGACTTCAGTGTTCCGTCGTATCGTTTCATCCAGCGGTAGACGTATTGGCGATACGTGCGGTAGTGGATCGCTGCTTTTGTGACGCCGTTTTTCTTTGCGTAGTTGATCAGGGCTTGCCGATACAGAGCGGTCTGTGTTATCTTATTCATGGCGAATAGGGTGGCACCTGCCTTTCGGTTTTGTCTGAGCAACTCAACCTTAATACAGGCCACTTCTATTCGCCATTCTTTTTTACTTACTGTCACACATCATTGTAACACCTACACGTCCGGAAAAAGAGGAGCCGCGGCGGTCCCGCGGCGGGGTGTCCCCGGGAAAGGAGTATTTATGAAGATCCTGATCACCGCCTTCGAGCCCTTCGGAGGGGAGGCGCGCAACGCCTCCGCCGAGATCCTGGAAGCGCTGCCCGGCCGTATCGGCCCGGCGGAGATCCGAAAACTCATCGTGCCCACGGCGTTTGAGCGCTGCTCTTCTCCCGCCGAGCGCGAGATCCTCTCCTTCTCTCCGGACGCCGTGATCTGTCTCGGCCAGGCGGGAGGCCGTGACGCCATAACCGTGGAGCGCGTCGCGATCAACGTGATGGACGCGCGTATCCCCGACAACGACGCGTTCGCTCCCATCGACAGGCCCATCGATCCGGACGGGCCGGCGGCGTATTTCTCCACGCTCCCGATCCGCGCCATGGTCGCGGCCGTTCAGTCTGCCTCCGTCCCGGCGCGTATCTCCGACTCGGCGGGCACCTTCGTGTGCAAC
>CACZBB010000215.1 GCA_902779245.1 uncultured Lachnospiraceae bacterium
ACCCTCCACTTCCTCGGCCTGCTCTCCGACGGCAACGTCCACTCCAACATATCCCACCTGATCGCCATGCTCCGCGAGGCGAAGAAGGAGGGCGTCACCCGCGTCCGCGTCCACATCCTGCTCGACGGCCGCGACGTCCCCGCCACCTCCGCCCTGGAGTATGTGGACCAGCTGGAAGGCGTGCTGGCCGAGCTGAACGACGCTTCCTTCGACGGGCGCATCGCCTCCGGCGGCGGCCGCATGACCATCACCATGGACCGCTACCAGGCCAACTGGGCCATGGTCAAGGCTGGCTGGGACACCCACGTGCACGGCGAGGGCCGCCAGTTCGCCACGGCGAAGGAGGCCATCGAGACCTACCGCGCCGAGACCGGCTGCATCGACCAGGACCTCCCCGCCTTCGTCATCGCGGAGAACGGCCAGCCCGTCGGCGCCATCCAGGACGGCGACAGCGTCATCCTCTACAACTTCCGCGGCGACCGCGCCCAGGAGATCTCCATGGCCTTCGACGGCGACGAGGGCTTCGACAAGTTTGACCGCGGCGTTGTGCCCCAGGTGCGCTATGCCGGCATGCTGGAGTACGACGGCGACCTGAAGATCCCGCACAACTACCTCGTGAACCCGCCGCAGATCCACGACACCCTGACCGAGCTGCTGGTGGCTCACGGCGTCAAGGAGTACGCCGTCTCCGAGACCCAGAAATACGGCCACGTCACCTACTTCTGGAACGGCAACCGCTCCGGCAAGGTCTCCGAGGAGCTGGAGGACTTCTGCGAAATCCCCAGTGACGTGCGGCCCTTCGAGGAGTGCCCCTGGATGAAAGCCACCGAGATCGCCGACAAGGTGATCGCCGCCATCGAGAGCAAGCAGTACGGCTTCATCCGCTGCAACTTCCCCAACGGCGACATGGTCGGCCACACCGGCAGCCTGCCGGCCACCGAGATCGCGGTCGAGAGCGTCGATCTGCAGCTCGCCCGGATCAAGAAGGTCTGCGACGAGCAGGGCTGCATCCTGATCGTCACCGCCGACCACGGCAACTCCGACCAGATGCTTGAGAAGAACAAAAAGGGGAATGTTGAAGTCCGCACCGCCCACAGCCTGAACCCGGTTCCGTTCATCATTTATGACAAGGACGAGAAGCACGAGATGAAGGAAGGCAATTTCGGTCTCGCCAACGTCGCCCCGACCGTCGCCGGCCTCATGGGCATCAAGCCCTTCGACAGCTGGGAAGAGAGCATGCTGAAATAAAGCGCGGGGATGGGGCGGCCGCACATGCCGGCTGTCCGGGAGTGTCCCTCGTATTTTAACGAAAAAAGAGAAGGTCATCACAGCTGTGAAGGCCTTCTTTTTTATTCACAGAGCCGCGCAAAGAAATTTCGCTGCCTTCGGCAGCGCGCGGCTCGCGAGGCGGGGAAGAGGTTCGGCACTCGCCGCCATAAAAGCTGAAATCTTTCAAGGAAAAAACGATAAAAAGCTGAAATCATTCAGGAAAAAAGTGATAAAAAGTTGAAGAGACACAGGATTTTTGCTATAGTGGAAGGGCAGATCTGGCAAAGGAGGGGAAAGGATGTATCGGAAGTTTACCAAGACTCTGCAGGAATGGGAAGAGCGGCGTGACCCAAAGCCGATTATGGTGACCGGAGCGAGGCAGGTCGGAAAGACCTGGCTTCTTCAGGAGTTTTGTCAGCAGCGATATTCGGATTATGTATACATCAATCTTGAAGAGCGGAAGGATTGCCTGAGCGCGTTTGAGGGAAATCTTGATCCGAATACGATCCTGCGAATACTTGAGCAATTGCTTGGGCGAAGGATCGAGCCGACGACGGCTTTGTTTCTGGACGAGATCCAGCAGAGTGAGAAAGCAATTACCTCTCTGAAATATTTTTGTGAAGCGAAAGAGGATTATCGCGTTCTCTGCGCCGGAAGTCTTCTGGGGGTAAAGCTGAAACGTTTCGAAGGCTCCTTTCCGGTGGGAAAGGTGAAGATTTGCGCGATGCATCCGATGGACTTTGAGGAGTTCCTTACAGCTATCGGGGAAGAGTATCTTCGGGACGGCATAAAGGATGCGTGCCTTCACAGGAAACCGCTGCCGGAGGGAGTGCATGAAAAAGCACTCCGGCTATACCGCGACTATTTATTTGTCGGCGGAATGCCGGAGATGGTTATAAGCTATCTTGAGAATGAAAAAAATGCAATGCGCGTGGATGCATCACTTTACCGGAATCTGAAATTTGCCTACTTGGCAGATATGTCAAAGCACGTCACAAGTCCTGCGGAGAGCGTGAAGATTTCCGAGGTCTATGCTTCCATCCCGTCACAGCTTTCCCGGGACAATCCGAAATTCAAATACAAGGATGTGCGGCCTCAGGCGAATAAGCGGGATTTCATGGCTCCGTTGGACTGGCTCTCCGCATCCGGCATGGTGTATCGGATTTCGAAGGTCTCTCTGCCGGAAGCGCCGCTGGGCGGCTATGAAGAGACGGATCATTTTAAGCTATACCTTTCCGATACGGGCATACTTGCGCATATGTGCGGACTAAGGTACAAAGATCTTTTGCCGGACGTACATAATATATATAAGGGCGGTGTGGTCGAGAACTATGTGATCCAGCAGCTGAAGACGGCCGGAAAAGAGCTGTACTATTACAAACCGTCCGACAGCATGGAGATTGATCTGCTCTGGGACGACGGCGAGAGCATCGTTCCGGCCGAGATCAAGTCCGGGCGACATAAGCGGTCGACCAGCCTGCGCAATTTCCGGGATCGCTTTCACCCGTCAACATCCATACGATTTTCGGAGCTGAATTTTGGGCAAATGGAGGATCTGCTTTCGATTCCACTCTATGCGGTTTTCTGTATTTAAGAGTCAAATGTTTTCTTTCGGGCAGCGATCCCGTTCTACGCGGTGTTTTGTGCCTGGTTTAAATCTTTTCTGCATAGGTGCATATTATTTCGACAAAAAATATGCACCCATGCATATTTTTTAGACTTTTTTCTTGCCCGAGGTTTTTTTTTATCGTATAATTTGTTTCTAGTCACACGGTGACCAGAAACGAAGGCGTTTTGCAATGAAATCTTCCCTGCGGGGCTGGGCCAATACGGTTTTGTATCCGCTTGATGCGGATACAAACCTATAATTTTATGGTTCATACACAGGCTGATTTATGTCGCTGGCCCGTGCCAAACAGCGACGCGCAGCTAGTCCTTTAGGGCGAGTGTTTGGCACGGGACAGGAGGGGAGGAGTATGCTCAGACGGAAAGCGATGGAAAAAATAGAAGCCTGGAAAAGGATGAAAAAGAAGAAGTGTCTTCTTGTCAACGGTGCGCGGCAGGTCGGAAAGACATTTCTCGTCCGGGAGTTCGGAAGGGCGAATTATTCGAGTTTTATTGAACTGAATTTTCTCGAAAAACCTTCGCTCAAAACGATATTTGACGGAGAGCTTGATGCGGACGCTGTGCGGGCAGGCATCCGTCTTTCTGACCCCGGGGTGAAATTCCGGGACGGGGACACGATGATTTTTCTGGACGAGATTCAGGAGTGTCCGAACGCGATCAGCGCCCTGAAGTTTCTGGCGGAGGATCCCCGCGCGGACATTGCGGCGTCCGGATCGGCGCTGGGGATGGCCTATGGACGGGTGAGCTCTTACCCGGTTGGTTCCATTGATTATCTCGATATGCATGCGCTCGATTTTGAAGAGTTTTTGTGGGCTCTCGGGGTGGAAGAGGATGAGATCCGCCTGCTGAGGGACTATTATCTCCGGAGAGAAACGGTTCCTCCCGCCATACATTTGTCAATGCAGAAGTATCTTCGGCAGTACATGGTGATCGGAGGAATGCCGGAGGTCGTCGACACCTTCCTTCCGGAGAAGGATTACCCGGCGGCGGATGAAGTGCAGAGGAGAATCTACAGGGATTATCTTGCGGATATCGCGCGATTTGCCGCACCGGATGTTAAGATCAAAGCGGAAAGCTGTTACCGATCCATTCCCCTCCAGTTGTCCAAAGAAAACCACAAATTTCAGTACAGTGTGGTGGAGAAGAAGGGAACCGCCCGGAAATTCGAGAGCAGTCTTGACTGGCTTGCAAATGCAAATATGATTTCTGTCGTGACAAATGTCGGCTTCGTGGAATATCCGCTGAAGGCGCATGCTCTGGAGAATAATACCCGCATTTATCCAAATGACATAGGTCTTTTGATGGCGGCGTATGATTATGGGCTGAAGAAGGCTTTGCTCGAGGAGGAAACGATGGACGGGCGGCCGGGAAATATCGTCCTTCGAACCGCCAAAGGGGGCTTATACGAAGCCCTGATCGCGGATATGCTGACAAAAGCCGGTCACCGGGAGCTGTTTTTCTATCGCAACGAGCCCGGCACGGTGGAGATGGAGTTTCTTTTGGAGAATGCGGACGGTGTGATTCCTGTGGAGGTGAAGGCAGGGAAAAAATCATCCAGGTCACTGGCGAACCTTCTGAAAAAAGAAGACATCCCTTACGGCTACAAGCTGGCTTCTCAGAATATCGGCGTCAGCGATAAAATGATTACCCTGCCGCTTTACATGGCGATATTTTTATAAGAGACGTCCCTTGTCTCCCTTTGGCCGCAGCAGCCGTTTCCTGGCCGCTGCGGCCAAAATTTTGTTGCCTCTACCCTGTTTATCGTTTGTTTCTGGTCACACGGTGACCAGAAACAAAGGCGTTTTGCAATGAAATCGCCCTGCGGGCGATGGCACGCCTCAGTGTACAGAAAACAGTCCATGC
>CACZBB010000216.1 GCA_902779245.1 uncultured Lachnospiraceae bacterium
GTGTAAAACGAGCGGATTTCGAATGTCGGTAGGATTGCGAGAGTGCGAAAGCACGAAGCAATCCGTGAATCGGGTGTTTTGACACCCGAACCAATTTTTCTTTTTTAAGGGAAACGGGCTGACGCTAAAGAGGTGTGTGATGAGTGAAAAAACAAGAAAAATGGAAAAACAGATGAGGAATTGGAGTGTTCTTCTGATCGCTTTACTCTGTTTGATGGTTTCCTCTTTTGCCGGATGCGGTAAAAAAGAAGAGGTTCTGACCTATGAACGGTTTAAGCAAATGGCGCCGGAAGAGCAGAAAAAGACCTTTGCAGAGCTTTCCGGTCCGCAGATCTACGCGCTTGTGGCAGGCAGCGATGAGAACTGGCCGGTAAAGAACTATGATCTCATCACGCCGGAAAATGCGAAAGAAACGATCGTTCTAATTGAAAATCAGGGAAATCTGCATTTTAATCTGGCCTGGCCTCCTTATGGCGGATTCCTTCCGGAAAGTATCGCTTCGATCGGGGAACTGACCGGTACGCTGGATGTCAGCCGGGATGGCGGGGATGGCGGCCATTCAATGGCCAGCGGAAAAAATGCCGATGGCAGCTATCCAAACGATTCGGAGCGCAGTGTGCCAAAATCGTCGGCTTCCGTTCGGACAGGCATTCTGAATGTGGATCAGTACAAAAAGGTTTTGGACATTGTTGCGAACGGGAAGGATGAGGACAGCAGGATTAAGGCGCTGGCCGGACTGGGTTACAGCACGGATATTGCCAGGCGTTTCATAGAGGATCAGGCGGCTTTCCCGTCGCGCGACGAGGTATCAGGACCGAAGAATATTCATGACGGCGCTTTGTCCGCGGGGCACACGGTTGACGGCAAATACGGTTATTATGGAACCACGGCGCCCTGGAATGCCGGAGATCTTCATCTGAAAGGAGGCGCGGGCCAGCTCTGCACCGTCCTCAGCTGGGGAGTGCTTTGCGACTCGGGACTTATTTCTAATACCGGGACGGCGGAGATCCATTGAACTTTGAAGGACCGATGAATGAACGATATATACGTTTCTGGTCACACGGTGACCAGAAACGAAGGCGTTTTGCAATGAAATCGCCCTACGGGCGATGGCAAAACGCAGGTCAGCGACAAACTATAATTTTAAGTGACTTGTAACATATATACAAAACGGGGCATCGCACAAACTGCGATGCCCCGTTTTTTTCAGAAACCCGCGTCAGGAATTGACCGCCAGTCCCGTATACAGCTGGTAGTATTTTCCCTTCTGCGTCAGCAGGTCCTCGTGGGTCCCTCGCTCGATGATCCGCCCCTGCTCCAGCACCATGATGCAGTCCGAATTCTTGACCGTGGAGAGACGGTGGGCGATGACGAACGAGGTGCGCCCGTGCATCAGCTTGTCCATGCTCTCCTGAACCATTTTTTCGGTGCGGGAGTCGATGGAGCTGGTCGCCTCGTCGAGGATCAGCACCGGCGGGTCCGCGATGGCCGCCCGGGCGATCGCGAGCAGCTGCCGCTGGCCCTGCGAGAGGTTCGAGCCGTCCCCGTGCAGCATGGTATCATAGCCCTGCGGCAGACGCCGGATAAAGCCGTCGGCGTTGGCCAGCCGCGCGGCCGCGTAGACCTCCTCGTCCGTCGCGTCCAGCTTCCCGTAGCGGATATTGTCCATGACCGTCGCCGTAAAAAGGTGCGTGTCCTGCAGGACCATGCCCAGAGACTTCCGAAGCTCCGGCTTCTTAATCTTGTTGATGTTGATCCCGTCGTAGCGGATTTTGCCGTCCTGAATGTCGTAGAACCGGTTGATCAGGTTCGTGATCGTGGTCTTGCCCGCGCCCGTGGAACCGACGAAGGCGATCTTCTGGCCGGGCAGGGCGTAGAGCTTGATATCGTACAGCACCTGCTTGTCCGGCTCGTAGCCGAAGTCCACGCCGTCCATCACGACGTGCCCTTCCTGAAGCTGGTAGGTCGTCGTGCCCTCCGCCTTGTGGTAGTGCTTCCAGGCCCAGGTCCCCGTGTGCTCCTCGCATTCGGTGATGCTGCCGTCCGCCGCGACCCTCGCATTGACCAGCGAGACATAGCCCTCATCCTCCTCCGGCTTCTCGTCCAGGAGCCGGAAGATGCGGTCGGCGCCCGCGAGCGCCATGACGACGGAATTGAGCTGCATGGAGATCTGGTTGATCGGCATCGCGAAGCTCTTGTTGAGGAGCAGGAAGGAGGCCAGACGTCCGACCGTCATCCCCCAGCCGTTCAGGGCAAACAGGCCGCCGGCAACCGCGCAGACCACATAAGAGACATTTCCGAGCTGCGCGTTGATCGGAGCGATGATATTGGCAAAACGGTTCGCCTTGTCCGCGCTGTCGAAAAGCTGGTCGTTCAGCTCGTTAAATTTTTCGATCGTCTCCTCCTCATGATTAAAGACCTTGACGACCTTCTCGCCGGACATCGTCTCCTCGATGAAGCCGTTCAGCGTTCCCAGATCCCGCTGCTGCTGGACGAAGTTCCGCCCGGACTGGCTCGCGACCTTGCCGGTGACAAAGAGCGTTAAGCCGACCATCGCGAGATTGATCAGGGTGAGCGGAACGGAGAGGATCAGCATGCTCGTCAAAACGGTCACGATCGTGACGACGCTGTTCACGAAATTCGGAATGCTCTGGCTGATCATTTGCCGAAGCGTGTCGATATCATTGGTATACATCGACATGATGTTGCCGCGGGTATTCTGGTCAAAATACCGGATCGGGAGCGTTTCCATATGCCGGAACATCTCGATGCGGAGATCCCGGAGCGTTCCCTGGCCGATATAGATCAGCAGATAGTTCATGATAAAGGACGCCAGAACGCCGATCGCGTAGAGGACGGCAACCCGGAGAACCGCGCCCATGAGCGGCCCGAAATCGGGATTCGGCCGGCCGATCATCGGCGTGATATAATCGTCGATCAGGCGCTGGATGAACATGGTTCCCTGCACGGACGCAAGGGCGCTGACAATAATGCAGATCAACACGATGAGATACTGGAATTTATAGCGCTTCAGAACATAGCCCATGAGCCGCTTAAAAAGCTTTCCGGGGTTATCGAGCTTGATCTTTACGCCGCGGCGCGCGTTCTGGCCCTTGCCGATGAGCTCCTCCGCGGAAACCTCCGCGATCTGCTTTTTCTTTTTCTTCGTATCTTTCCCGCTCATGCCTTCACGCCTCCTTTCATATCAAAATCACCGGTGCCGCCCTTCTGCGTCTCGTAAACCTCCTGATAGATATGATTCGTCGCAAGAAGCTCCTCGGGGGTTCCGAAGCCGGAGACCTTCCCTTCGTCGAGAACGATAATGCGGTCGGCATGTTCCACGGAGGAAATTCTCTGGGAAATGATGAATTTCGTCGTTCCGGGGATGGCCGCCTTCATGGCCGCCTGGATCTTCGCGTCCGTCGCCGTGTCGACCGCGGACGTCGAATCGTCGAGGATCAGGATCTTCGGCGACATCAGAAGGGCGCGGGCGATGCAAAGACGCTGCCGCTGGCCGCCCGAGACATTTGTCCCGCCCTGCTCGATCCAGGTGTTGTACTTATCCGGCATTTTCTCGATGAATTCATCGGCGCAGGCCATGCGGCAGGCGGCGATGCATTCCGCCTCCGTCGCGTCCTTTTTGCCCCAGCGGAGGTTGTCGAGGATCGTGCCGGAGAAGAGGACATTCTTCTGCAGGACGACCGCGACCTCATGGCGGAGTGACGGAATGTCGTACTCGCGGACATCGATGCCGCCGATCTTCACGCTTCCCTCCTGCACGTCGTAGAGGCGGGAGAGGAGGTTCACCAGCGAGGATTTCGACGAGCCCGTGCCGCCGAGGACGCCGATGACCTCCCCGGAGCGGATGTGCAGGTCGATATCCCGAAGGACCCACTCGCCGTTTTTGCTGTAGGAGAAATTCACATGGTCGAAGTCCACCCGGCCGTCCGGAACGATGGTGATGCCGTCCTCCGGATTCGGGATGTCCGTCTTTTCCTCGATCACCTCCGCGATGCGCTCCGCGGAGGCCGTGGACATCGAGATCATGACGAAGACCATCGCCAGCATCATGAGGGAGGCGAGGATGCTCATGCAGTAAGCCATGAGCGAGCTCAGGTTCCCGGTCGTCAGCTCGTTCTGGACGATGAGGTGCGCGCCCACGACGGCGATGGAAAGGATGACCGTATAGATCGTTCCGGACATGATCGGCAGGTTCGAGACCACGATCTTTTCCGCCTGGTAAAACCGCAGCCTCTCC
>CACZBB010000217.1 GCA_902779245.1 uncultured Lachnospiraceae bacterium
CTGAAGGCCATGGAAACCGGCATGAAGCACGCGGGGCGAGAGGAGACGTTTCGCCTCCTTGACCGTCACGATTCCATGGCGATCATCAACGGCGTTCTCATCCCGGCTCTCGACCGGATCGGTGAAAAATTCGAGAAAGGAAAGCTCTTTTTGCCCCAGCTCATCCTCGCGGCCGACGTCGCGAAGGAGTGCTTCGACGCGATCAAAGAAAAGCTCGCCGGCAGGGATTCCGGCAGCCTTGAAGCTACGGAATCCGGAAAGCCGGCCGGCAGCTCCCGCGGCCGCATCCTGCTGGCGACGGTAAAGGGGGATATTCACGACATCGGCAAAAACATCGTCAAGGTCATTCTCGACAATTACGGCTACGAGGTCATTGACCTTGGCCGCGACGTGCCGCCGGAAAAAATCGTTCAGACCGCGCTTGAAAAGGAGGTTCCTCTGGTCGGCCTCTCCGCCCTCATGACCACGACGCTCGGCTCGATGGAGACCACGATCCGGCTCCTCCGCGAGGCCGGCGTTCCCTGCAAGGTGATGGTCGGCGGCGCGGTGCTCACTCCCGATTACGCAAAAAAAATCGGCGCCGATTACTACGCAAAAGACGCGAAGCAGGGCGCCGACATTGCGAAGGAGGTTTTTGGAAGATAAAATCCCAGGTTTCTGATTTTCATTAATCACATTTTACCGGTCTTAGAGGCACTCACCACGGCCGCTTTCATGGAACGGACGTAAGCCTCCACCTGCGGAGCGGCTTCGGTTCCGTATTTTGCCAGGAGCTTTACGATCGCCGAGCCGACGATCGCGCCATCCGAAAGCGCGGCCATCTTCCGCGCCTGCTCCGGGGTAGAGATGCCGAAGCCGATCGCACAGGGAAGGTCCGTGCTCTCCCGCACCCTCCGGACCATGGACGCAAGATCCGTGGTGATCTCGCTCCGGGTACCGGTAACGCCGAGGCTGGAGACAAGATAAAGAAAACCCTCCGCCTCCCTCGCGATCATCGAGATCCGGTCCTCCGAGGTCGGGGCGATCAGGGAAATGAGCGCGATGCCGTATTTCCGGCAGGACGGCCCGAACTCCTCCTTCTCCTCGTAAGGGACGTCCGGCAGAATCAGGCCGTCGATCCCGGTCTTTTGGCAAAGCGAAAGAAAACGCTCCGCGCCGTAGGAGAAAACGACATTTGCATAGGTCATGAAGACCATCGGCACCGTGACGTCCTTTCGAAGCTCCCGGACAAGGTCAAAAATCCTGTCCGTGGTGGTTCCGGCCCTAAGGGCCCGGAGGCTCGCTTCCTGAATGACCGGACCCTCCGCGGTCGGATCCGAGAACGGGATTCCCAATTCAATAAGGTCCGCCCCGCCCGCGACCGCCGCCCGGACAACCTTTGCCGTGGTCGCAAGATCCGGGTCACCGCAGGTAATAAAGGCGATAAAGGCCTTGCCCCCGTCAAAGGCTTTCCGGATGTTTTCCTTGTTTCCGGCATACTTTTTCAGCTCCTTTGTCTCCTCTGAATCGGCATTTGCCAAAGCAATCCTGCAATCCTCCGAATTAGTCATGAAGATCCTCCCCTCTGTAGCGCGCGATGGCCGCGCAGTCCTTGTCTCCGCGCCCGGAGACGGTGACGACCATGACGGCTTCCTTTCCCATCTTTGGGGCAAGCTTCCGGGCGTGGGCGATGGCATGCGCGGACTCGATGGCCGGGATGATGCCCTCGACCCGGGAAAGATATTCAAAGGCCTCCACCGCCTCCTCGTCGGTGACGGCGACATACTCCGCACGGCCGATGTCATAAAGATGCGCGTGTTCCGGGCCGACGCCTGGGTAGTCCAGCCCCGCGGAGATCGAATACACCGGCGCGATCTGGCCGTATTCGTCCTGGCAGAAGTAAGATTTCATGCCGTGGAAGATCCCGAGCCTCCCCGTGGCGATGGTGGCCGCGGTCTCAAAGGTGTCGATCCCACGCCCCGCCGCCTCACAGCCGATCAGGCGGACATTTGCCTCTTTAATAAAATGATAAAAGCTGCCGATGGCGTTGGAGCCGCCGCCCACGCAGGCGAGCACCGCGTCGGGAAGCCGCCCCTCCTTCTCAAGGATCTGCGCCTTGATCTCCCGCGAGATCACGGACTGGAAATCCCGGACGATGGTCGGGAAGGGGTGCGGCCCCATGACCGAGCCCAGACAATAGTGCGTATCGCTGATGCGCGAGGCCCACTCTCGCATGGCCTCAGAGACCGCATCCTTAAGCGTCGCGGTGCCGGTCCTGACCGGGATGACCTCCGCGCCGAGGAGCCGCATCCGGTAGACGTTGAGCGCCTGGCGCTTCGTGTCCTCCTCGCCCATGTACACTACGCAGTCCATGCCCATGAGGGCGGCGGCCGTCGCCGTCGCGACCCCGTGCTGCCCCGCGCCGGTCTCCGCGATCAGCCGGGTCTTGCCCATTTTCTTCGCGAGCAGCGCCTGTCCGAGCACATTGTTGATCTTGTGCGAGCCCGTGTGGTTTAAGTCCTCGCGCTTCAGATAAATCTTCGCCCCGCCAAGCTCCGCGGTCATCTTTTTCGCGAAGTAAAGGCGCGAGGGCCGCCCCGCGTACTCATTGAAAAGCTCCGCAAGCTCCCGGTTAAACTCCGGATCCTTCTTATAAAAATCATAGGCCGCTTCCAGCTCGATTACGGCATTCATCAGCGTCTCCGGAATATACTGTCCGCCGTGAATGCCAAAACGTCCTCTTGGATTCGTCATTTGCTTTCTCCTTATTCTTTGCGCACCGCCGCGCAAAACGCGTTCATTTTCGCCGGGTCTTTTCGTCCGGCCGTCTCGATCCCCGAGCTTACGTCCACGGCAAATGGCCGGCAGACGTTGATGGCTTCACCGACGTTTTCCGGCGTGAGCCCCCCCGCGAGAAAATATGGTCTTCGGATTTCCCGCAGAAGCTCCCAGGCAAATCTCCGCCCGGAGCCGGCGCCGGAATCGAGGAGCACAAAATCCGCCGTGCTAGCATTCGCCCCATGGATGTCCTCCGCGGAGGTTACCCGGAAAGCCCGGATCAGGGGCTTTTGGGTGAGCGCGCGGAGCTTCTTCAGATAGGCTTCATCCTCTTGTCCGTGGAGCTGGGCGAGATCGATCGTGCCCTTTAAAAGCAGCTCCGCGACCGTTTCCGGAGCCTCATTCACAAAGACGCCGACCGCCC
>CACZBB010000218.1 GCA_902779245.1 uncultured Lachnospiraceae bacterium
CGCCGAGGAGCTGCGCTATTCGAGAAAGCGGCTCCGGAGACCGCCGGCAGGCTACTATCGGCGGCGGTACCTCTGGCCCGTCGGCATCATCGCTGCCGCCTTTGTCATCGCCTGGATCGTTATGGCCGTGCAGGGGTCGCTCGGCGAGGCCTTTTTCCAGACGGTCAGGTTTACGGCCGGAACATACGCGAAGTATATTGGACTTGGCGGAACCCCTCTGCGGTTTTTGGTTTCGGGCTTCGCCAATATCGGCCAGCTTTTCACGTCGACGTTTTCGGGAGGCTTTGAGGGCGAGCTGATCTCCGCGAGAGTCGTGCAGTGTGTCCTGACCCTCGCCGCATTGGCCGCCGCGGTTTTTGAGGGTCGGCGGTACGGATGGCCAAGGGCCGTCACGCTGGTTTTCCTCTTTGAGACGCTGGCGGCGAGGAACGCGGTGCGGTTCCATTCGCTGATGTTTTGGGCTGTGATCCTTCTTTTCCTTTTCACGAGGATTCCGGAGCTAAGCGCGGGCGAGGAAGTCCTGCCCGTGCGGCGGAGAAAGGGGCAGCCGGCCGGCCCGGAGGAGCAGGAGCCTTCCGCAAGAGCCGCAAGGTCGCGCCTTCCCTGGCACGTGCGGTTCTGGATGGCCGTGGCGGCCGGTCTGTTTTTCCTGGTGGTTTTTATGGTTCCATATATTTCGATGACGTTCCGTTCGCTCCCGGCCGGGCCGGTGAGGGTCACCGCGGCAGAGCTGAACGCCGTCCGGCGGACACAGTCCGGAAAAACGGTTTTTATCGATGCCAATGTCCTGCCGTCGTGCTATGTGCTTTCGAAGGGGCGGCTGCCGGTGAACCGGGCCTCCTCGGTGCTGCCGTGGTACTGTGAGGTTTATGAGAATGAAATGGTCGAAGCGCTGAGGGAAAAAGCTCCGGACGTGATGCTCTACCGGACGAAACCGGTGGTCTGGGAGTATTCCGGCTTTGCAAATGCTCTCGATGAAACGGCAAATGCGCTCTACAGCCCCGGCGGGGCGGAGGGCCTGCTCATCCGGAACGGCGCGGCCGTCGGGTAAGCAGGGCAAAACCGTTAAAGCCTTTCTACGAGGGATATGGTACGCGGCTTCCTGGACGAAAAAAATCCCCGGACACTCAGGTCGGTGTTCGGGGATATTTTTGCTGTGAACACATAACCGGGCGATTTCATTGCAAAACGCCTTCGTTTCTGGTCACTGTGTGACCAGAAACGGGTCTTTCTTGCCTGCGTCACGCGGCTGTAGTACAATGATGAAAACCAGCCAGGGAAAAGAGGATCGTGTATGAAAATCGTTCATTTATCGGATCTGCATCTTGGAAAGCGTATTGACCAATATAGTATGCTGGAAGACCAGGCGTATATTCTCAAGGAGATCCTGAAAGTCATCGACAGCGAAGCTCCCGATGCCGTTCTCATCGCCGGGGATGTCTACGACAAAAGCATCCCTTCCACCGAAGCGGTGGAGCTTCTGGACAGCTTTCTTGTCCGGCTTGCTCAAAGAAAGCTTCCGGTCCTTTTGATCAGCGGCAATCACGACTCTCCGGAACGGCTCTCTTTTGCCTCCCGGCTGATTGCCGGATCCGGGATCTTTTTTTCGCCGGTCTACAACGGCAGGATCGAACCGATCCTCCTGTCGGACGACTATGGGCCGGTCAGTTTTTACCTGCTGCCCTTCGTGAAGCCCTCCCACGTCCGCCGTTTCTTCCCGGACGAAACGATCGAGAGCTATACCGACGCGCTTCGCGTCGCCGTCAAGGCCCTGCAGATTGATACCTCCCGGCGGAACGTCCTTGTCACGCATCAATTTGTCACCGGAGCCGCCCGCTCGGACTCGGAGGAAATCTCCGTCGGCGGGACCGACAACGTCGACGCCTCCGTTTTTGAAGGCTTTGACTACGTGGCGCTCGGGCACATCCACGGACCTCAGAACATCGGCTCCGAGCGTATCCGTTACTGCGGTACGCCCTTAAAATACTCTTTTTCCGAGGCGGGACATGAAAAATCCGTCACCGTGGCAACCCTGGAAGAGAAGGGCCGTCTCGACGTCCGCGCGGTCCCCTTAAAGCCTCTCCGGGATCTTCGGGAGATCGAGGGAAGCTACGAGGAGCTGACCTTCCGGCCGAATTACGAGGGAACCGATACCGGGGACTACCTGCACATCACCCTCACCGACGAGGACGATGTTCCGGACGCGATCGGAAAGCTCCGGCTCATCTATCCCAACCTGATGAAGCTGGACTACAACAACACTCGCACCCGCTCGCAGGGAACCCTGGCTGAGCTGGAGGATCCGGAAAAGAAATCTCCGCTTACGCTCTTTTCGGATTTCTACGAGCAGCAAAACGGACGCCCCATGAGTGACGAACAGGCGGCATTTGCCAAAAAAATCATGGAAACGGTTTGGGAGGACAGCCTATGAGACCCCTTCGACTTGAGATTTCCGCCTTCGGGCCTTACGCGGGCCAAACGGTCATAGATTTTGAACGCTTAGGCCAATCCGGCCTTTACCTGATCACGGGAGACACGGGCGCCGGCAAAACGACCATCTTTGATGCCATTACCTTCGCCCTTTACGGCGAGGCCAGCGGGGACGTCCGGGACGCGGATATGTTCCGCTCGAAATACGCCGCGCCGGAGACGCCCATTTTGAACACCGAAATCAGCAGCGGGTCCATGGCGATGTTCAGCACCGTACCCAGCATGTTGCCGATCATGGGCGGAATCAGGGAGGCAATCAGTGCTGCCACGCTCTTCCCGATGGGTTTCCGGGATATGCGGGCAAAGAAAATACATACGCACAGCACAGCCGCGAGTATAATGATCAACGATGCGAACGCTTTTCTCATCCTGACTCCGTAAATGTGGATACAGAAGCGGAGGAGTCTGCCCTCCCCGGTCCCTGTTCGGTTGTTTTGTCTTTCATTAATACATTATACAGAATTTATACGTTTCGGGCAATACCTCTTTCCATTCGGCAGAAAAAGGTATTCAAATCGCCGTTTTCGTAGTACAATGATTAAATAAATAAGAATTGAACAATGCGCTTCGATGAAAGGAGTTCCGTCATGAATCTTTGGTTGAATAGACTGTCCGCTCCCGTTCCCGCCGGCCTGAAGCGGCCCGCGGACACGGCACGTTTTGAACTGGAT
>CACZBB010000219.1 GCA_902779245.1 uncultured Lachnospiraceae bacterium
GGGACCCTCTTTCTGTTTAGTCTCGAACAGACAGTATACAGAACTAATCACGGACATGCAAGGGGAGCAGAAAACAGGCAATTCAACTTATCCAAAACACTTTCGTGCTTTCCATATTTTTCAGGAGAAGCAATCGGCCGTTTGCTCTCTTCACGCGCCATCATACACAATTGTACTGCATATTTCAATGGATACATCGAAATTGGATACATAATTTCAGCAACTTAACGCGTTAAAGCATCTGTCTTCAGGCACAGCCTCCGGGATCCTGCCTTTGCGTCCGGCCCTGACCTGGCCGCAAAAAAACATCGGACGCGGGCCGCAAAAACGCGCGGCCGCATCCGATGACCGGAGGGCACATTGATCAGTTTTAAAGCTTTTTTACGGCGAGGCAGCGCATCGCGTTGATCACGCAGATCACCATGACGCCGACATCCGCGAAGATGGCAAGCCACATATTCGCAATTCCCAGCGCGCCCAGGATCAGGCAGGCCAGCTTCACAAAAATCGCAAAATAAATATTTTCCTTCACAATATGGATGCATTTACCGGCGATGCGGATGGCCTTGGCGATCTTCCGGGGATCGTCGTCCATCAGCACCACGTCCGCCGCCTCGATTGCGGCATCCGACCCGAGCGCGCCCATCGCGATGCCGATGTCCGCCCGCCGAAGCACCGGCGCGTCGTTGATCCCGTCGCCGACGAAGGCAACCTTCCCGGTTCCGGCGGTCTCCAGCAGCTTCTCCACCGCCTCGACCTTCTCGGCCGGAAGAAGCTCGGCGCGGACCTCATCGATCCCGACCTCCTTCGCGACGGCAGCCGCCACCTTCTCCTTATCTCCGGTCAGCATCACGGTCCGGTCAACACCCGCCGCGCGCAGGGCCTTCATGGCCTCATCCGCCTCGGGCTTCAGCTCATCCGAGATCACGATATGGCCGACGTATTTCCCGTCCACCGCCATATGCACGATCGTGCCCGTGCTGTGGCACGCGATCGCCTCGATGCCTTCCGCCTCCATCAGCCGCATATTTCCGACCGTCACCGTGTGAACCGTCTGCTCCATCGGCAGCCCGGGCAGGCTCGGCGCCTCTGCGGCAAAGCCCTTCCCGAGAATCTGGGCGACGACGCCTTTTCCGCTGATCTCGCGAACATCCAGAACGCGCGATCTGTCCAGCGGCTTCCCGTAGGCCAGCGCCAGGCTCCGGCTGATCGGATGCGTCGAATGGCTCTCCGCGAGCGCGGCCATCTCCAGCAGCTCGTTATTGTCGATGGACGCGTGATGAACCGCCGCGACCTCAAAATTCCCCTTGGTGATCGTCCCCGTCTTATCAAAAGCCACCGTGCGGACATTTGCCAAGGTTTCCATATAGTTTGAGCCTTTGATCAGGATACCCTGGGCGCTCGCGCCGCCGATACCGCCGAAAAAGCTCAGCGGGATGCTCACGACAATCGCACAGGGGCAGCTGATGACCAAAAATGTCAGCGCCCGGTAGATCCACGTCGAAAAGATCCCCAGGACATCGGCAAAGGTAAGCGCCTCGCCGAAGACGATTCCGCCGTTGAACCAGCTTCCGAAAAGGATCTGTACAAGGGGCGGCAGGATCGCCACGGCAAATGCGGCATAGCAGACCGCGGGGGTGTAGTAGCGGGCAAACTTCGTGATGAACTGCTCCGACTCCGACTTCCGCGAGGAGGCATTTTCCACGAGGTCGAGGATCTTCGAGGCCGTGGATTCGTCGAATTCGCGCGTTGTGCGGATGCGGAGCAGCCCGGAGGTGTTGACACAGCCGCTCAGCACCTCGTCGCCCGGCGCGACGTCGCGCGGCAGGCTTTCGCCGGTGAGCGCGGCGGTGTTGAGCGTCGAAGCTCCCTCCTCGACGATGCCGTCGATCGGAATCTTCTCTCCGGGGCCGACGACGATCAGGCTTCCGATTTCAACCTCGTCCGGATCCACCCTCGTGACCTCGCCGTCCTCCTCCAGATTCGCGTAATCCGGCCGGATATCCATGAGCGCGGAAATATTCTGCCGACTCTTCCCGACCGCGTAGCTCTGGAAGAGCTCTCCGATCTGGTAGAACCACATGACCGCCACGCCCTCGGCGTATTCCCCGAGGATCATCGCCCCGATGGTCGCGACCGCCATCAGGAAATTCTCGTCGAACACCTGGCGGTGCAGGATCCCCTTCCAGGCCTTCCGCAGGATGTCATAGCCGACCGTGAAATACGGAATTAAAAATAAGAAGAAACGGAGCACCGGATACTCCGAAAGCGGCAGAAGCATCAAAACCAGCAGCATCGCTCCCGCCGCCAGAACGCGAATCAGCAATTTCTTCTGTTTTTTATTCATCCATCCGCCTTCTTTCCCAAACGTCTGAATATGTAAAATCTTTTATCGCTTCGATATGTATTTATAATTCCGTCTTAAGGCGGCAAATGTCCAAACCGGCAGTCTTCTCCGGATCCCGGCAAATGCCGCTCCCGATAATCCGGAGAAAATTGCCATATGCGGACGGTCCTCTCCGGATCCCGGCAAATGCCGCTCCCGAAAAATCCTCAGAAGCTCCCCCGGCTCTGCGTGTTTCTGTATTTTATCGAAAGATCTGGCAGTCGTCCTCGACGATCTTGCAGTTTTTCTCAACCTCGTCCATAACCTTGTCGATGTCCGCGCCCTCCTCAAACTCCACCTTCATCTTGAGGGTCATAAAGTTCACCACGGCATCCTTCACGCCCGGCGTCCCCTTCGCGGCTTCTTCCATCTTCGCGGCGCAGTTCGCGCAGTCCACATCGATCTTATACGTCTTTTTCATCGTTTTCTCTCTCCTTTTTTTGACAAATGCAGGGATGGCGACTGCGGTTCCTCTCACGCAAATCCTAAACAGATGAAGGAATGGCGTTCGAAATTCCTCTTTCGCAGCCCTTAAACATATGAGCAATCATTCATATCTTTAGATTCATTATACCCCTGTCCCCGCATTTGTCAAGAAGAATCCTCCTCTATTTCCGCCGTCCAAAGGACGATTTGTTACAAGTCACTCCCGTGCCAAACACTTGCTGTTTGGCACGGGCCAGTGACATAAATCAGCCTGTGTATGAACCATAAAATTATAGTTTGTCGCTGAC
>CACZBB010000220.1 GCA_902779245.1 uncultured Lachnospiraceae bacterium
AGCCGGGCCAGGCACTCCCCGGACACGATGAAGCTGCCGGAGAGAAGCTCGTCTCCGGCTCCTTTTTTGATCTCGTCCGCCTCGCCGGTGACCAGGGCCTCGTTGACGAGGCACTCACCCCGGGCCACCACCGCGTCGGCGCTGATCTGCTCCCCGGCGGAGAAGTGGACGATGTCGTCCCGGACCAGTTGGTCGGTGGGGATGGTGTCCTCCTGTCCGTCGCGGACCGCCACCGCCCGGGGGGCCTGGAGGATGCTCAGCTCGTCCAGGGCTTTTTTGCTCTTCAGCTCCTGGACGATGCCGATGACGGCGTTGACGATGACCACGCCCAGGAATGTGAGGTTGAAAACGGACGCCCGCACCGCGATGAGCGCGGCGGCCAGCAGCACGAACACGGCGTTGAAGTAGGTCAGCAGATTGGCCCGGAGGATCTGGCCCACCGTCCGGGTTGGCGGCTCCACGCTGCTGTTGGCAAGACCGTTGGCGGAGCGCAGCTCCACTTCTGCGGCGGATAGGCCCGTCCCCGGATCGGTCTCCAGGACAGGGACCTCCGATACCGCGGAGAGCTCCTTGTTTTTCCGGGGAAACAGCGCCAAAACGATCTCCTCCTGCCGACTGCTGACATTTCAGAATAGTATATCATTCAAAAGGATGCTTTTCAACCGCCATCCGGAAGAAAACTGCACTTTCCTGTCGTTGTTTCATTTTGTTTTTCCGTAAAACAAGAGCCGTTCCGTTCGGTCAGCTCTGGTTCTTCAGCAGAAGCTCATCGCAGCTGTATCCTTTGGGAACGTCTTTGAGCAGGCTGCGCTGCAAGGGCCGATACCGTTTTTCTCGATTCTGAGGCCGGGTTCTTCTTCCGCCGCGTCCGCTTCGCGAGGCGCGTTTTCGCCGGTCTTCCCCGGTTTATCCGGCAACTTCTCTTCCTCATCAATCCGGCGGCGGGGATCACACCCCGCCGCCCTGTTTCAGTATTCTTACAGCTTTTTGCAGGTGAAATCGTCGAACATCAGGCAGCCTTCGCCGAAGGTCAGCCTGATCATGCCGCCCTTGCGGCCGAACTCGTCCTCCCCGATGGGATAGAGGCGAAAGGTCATCTCATCTCCGTCCTCGTCGATTGATCTTGCGTAAAGCTCGCCGTCCTGCATCCAGACCTCGTCGACGAGGAACTCGGCGTCTTCGGGATGCTCGTATTTGCCGCAGAAGCTCTCCCACCTGGACTTGTCGGGATCCTTGACCGTGATATCCTCAATCGAGACGAGTGATTCTGGTTCCCTACCCCTTACGATTGCTTCCATGCCGGAATCAAAGGCCGAAGAGGCCCGCACATCTGTGAACTGACGGCAGCAGAGCTGGATCAATACTGCATCAATGTCGAGAAAGCGCTCGAACCATGTCCAGTAGCCCGGCACGCCGCCGCTGTGGCAGGCAATCAGCCCGAGTTGTTCGTCGTGGACGAGCACCCAGCCGAAGCCATAATCATCCTCGTCGCCTTCTTCGCGAGCCGGTTCTCCGTTATTGAGCGTCGCGGGAGTATACATGAGCTGTTGCTCCTCGGGTGTGAGGAGCGTGCCGGCTCTCAACACCCTGTCCCATTTGAAGAGATCGAGGATATTCGTGAACACGCCCATGTTGCCGTTCAGCCCATCATGAGAAATAACAAATCCTTTGTACTTCGAATCATCGGGAAGCTTGTATTCACCGTCCTCTACCACAAGACCTTCGGCAAGGTTTTCGATCCCAACATGATCCTTCCTGCGGTGGTAAACGCGGGTGGAACAAAGTCCTGCGGGCTCAAATATGTTCTTCTCAAGAAAGGCTTCGAACTTCTCGCACGAGACCTTCTCCACGATCTCGGCAAGGATCTGGTAACCGGTGTCGGTGTACTCGGCTCCTTTGCCCGTCGGGTACGTAAGCTCCGGCCTGCATTCATGAAGAATGCGGATCACAACGTCGCTGCCAGGAATCACGCCTTCCGCCTCTGAGATTCTTTCGATATCCTCATCAAGATCTGAAAACCCGCTTGTGTGGGTGAGCAGATGGCGGATTGTGATGCCTGGATACGGTACCTCCGGGAAAAACCGCGTGATTTCGTCATCGAGATCAAGAAGCCCCCGTCGGCGAAGGAGCATGATTGCCGTCGCTGTGAACTGCTTGGTAATCGAAGCGATGTCGAACACGCTTTCCTCCGTGACGGGAATCCTGTTTTCTATGTCACGGAAACCCAGCGCGCCTTTCGACACGATCTCTCCGTTTTCGGCATAGAGCCATGTGCCATTGAACGCGCCTTTTTCATATGCCGCACGGGCCAGGTTTTCCATCATTGTTTTCTTATCCATCAATCTTTGACCTCCAAAAACATCGATCTGTCAGTTTGTTTCCTTCTTCACATACGTGACCCGGATATCGTAACCCAGCTTTTCGAGCATCTCCACAAAGGTCTTGTTCACGATGCAGTCCTGCTTGTTTATAAGCCTGCGGATGTACGGAGCGGAAGTGCCCACCATCTCCGCAAGCTGCGCCTGGGTGATGCGCTCTTCCAGGCATTTGACTTTTATTCGGATCTTGTCATCAATACGGCCGTTTCCACATGCCTCGAGACAACAGCGTGAATAAAATGGCACATATTCATGCTGTTGTCATGACCCTCGGCGTCAGGAATCTCCTATTGTCGTCTCAATTCTAACTCCCGGTTTATTCTTTCTGCCAGTTTTTTCTGCCGGCGATAGGAAAAAACTAAAATGACAAATGCCGTCAAGAGCATGAAAACAACCGCCAGAAGCGCAGGAAGCAGGCCTTTATCTGTCGGGATCCAGCCGACGAGAAAAGCGATTGTCAACATGATTGCGCAGCCAGTCACCATGTGAATCGCAATCTGCACGGAACGGCTTAGCTTTTCGTTGGTGTAAATGATACAAGGAAGGCCGAATCCGAGGCCGATCCCCAAGCTGCCGAGAGCCATCTTGGTGACGGAATAACCGGAAGCGGAATAGACGCCGCCCATGTTAAGATCAGCAATCAAGAAGCCGAGCAGAAACAGGAAAGAGGAGATCGCCACCGTT
>CACZBB010000221.1 GCA_902779245.1 uncultured Lachnospiraceae bacterium
TCTCCGGCTCCGCGCCATCCTCCGCCGCCTCACGGACAAGAAGCTCCAGCGTGACCTTGTTCTCCGGGATCTTCTCCAGCGTAACCCTGACGTCCGCCTCGCCTTCGGCCAGCTCCGTGTCCGAAACCGCGACGGTCTGTTCAAAATACCCGTCCGCGCCCACCGTGACGAAGGAGCCCGTCCGGCCGGCCGCGTTAAAGGCAAAGCTTCCGCTCTTCGAGGTTACGGCGCTTAACGTCTTCTCGTAGATACCGTTGAAGGTCTGGGTAAGCGTTACGGGCACGCCGGAAAGGACATTGCCCTCCGTGTCGCGGACAACGCCGCGGATCACCGCCGTCCCGAAGGCCTTGAGCGCAAAGTCCACGGTCATGTCCTGATCGCCCATCTCCGCGGTCTTGTAATCCGGCTGGACATAGACACTCCCAAGGCTCTCGCCAAGAACCACGCGGCAGAGGATCTTCGCCCCTTTCTCGACATTCCGAAGCTTCGCCCCGGTGCCAAGGAGCGTGTCCTTCTCCGCGTCATACCAGGAAACCGTAAAGCCGGAAGCAAGCGCCTCACCCTCTGCGCCCACTGCCTTCGCCGTGAGGGTATGGCCAAGCCCCGTCACAAGCGTGTAAGGAATCTCTTTTTCTACGGCGTAATCCAGCGCTGCGCTGCCCGGGAAGACGCAAAGTAATAGCTTTTCTTTGTAATTGAAAATGTCCTCTTCAAATTCGGTCACACTCTCCGGAATGATGACCTGCTCAAGGTTCCGGCAGTCCCAGAAAGCGTTCCGGCGGATGGTCTCCACATTGTCCGGAAGCTCCAGGAACACAAGGGAATCGCAGGCCTCGAAAGCGGATCGGCCGATCTCCGTCAGGCTCCCGGAAAGGTCAACATCCACGAGAGAGCCGCATTTCCGGAAGATCTCCTGCGGAAGGACCGTGACGCCCGCCGGGATCGTGATGTATTCGAGGCTCTCGCAGCTATTGAAAGCCGCGCTGCCAAGGCTCGTAAGATCCTGCGGCAGCTGAACCTCCGTAAGTCCGTGGCACTCCGAGAAGGCGTATCTGCCGATGCTCCGGACGGAATCCGGAAGCACCGCCGTGCGCAGGGAGGTGATAAAGTCAAAGCCATAGTCGGGGATCTCATCGGTCCAGCCGAACTCGTAGTCCGCGCCTGAGCCGAGCGGTCCGGCCGTTCTCAGCGCGGTTTCGCGGAAGGCCTGCGTGCCCATGGTCGTCACGGTCGCCGGAACCACCGCTTTTTTAAGGCCTTTGCACTGGTAAAAGGCTGAACGCCCAATGTTTTCCGTCCCGTCCGGGATCCGGATCTCCGTCAGCGCCGCGCAGTCCTCAAAGGCGCTCTCGCCGATGAGCTTCAGCCCGCTTCCCGCCTCGAAATTCACGGCGGCGAGGTTTTCGCAGAAAAGGAAGGTGCTGGTGCCCAGCTCGGTCACCGTCTTCGGCACGGTAAATTCCGTGAAGGCTTTGCAGTCGCGGAAGGATTCGTAGCCGGTGCGGGTGATCGACGCGGGCAGCTCGAAGCCCGGAAGGCTGACGCAGCCGCTGAAGATTCTTTCCGGGAGCTCGGTCAGCTTTGTTTCCTTGGCAAATGCGGCTTCCGCGAGGCTTTGGCAGTTCTGGAACGCGCCGTTGCCGAGGGCTGTCACCGAGGCCGGGACAAATATGGCCGCAAGGCTTACGCAGTCGCGGAAGGCATCTGTACCGATGGTTTCCAGGGTATCCGGAAGCACCGCCTCGCAAAGCGCCGCGCAGTTCCGGAACGCGGACTCGCCAATGGTTTTCAGGCCTGCCGGAAGGCTGTCGATCACAAGGCCCGTGCAGTCGCGGAAGGCGTCCCGGCCGATCTCCTTCACGGCGGCCGGGAGAGAAACGGCCGTAAGGCCCGTGCAGCCCCGGAACGCGCCGTCGATGATGGTCTCCAGAGACGCCGGGAGCGTGATCTTCACCAGATCCGTCCGATCTTTGAAGATTTCTCCGCCAAGGCCGGTCACGGGAACGCCCGCGATGGCCGCGGGAATCTCGATCTCGGCGGACGTGTCCTTCCAGCTCGTGAGCGTCAGCCTGCCGCTGCCCGGCTCATAGACGGCCGTAAACGGGAAATCCTCCGCGGAGAGCTCCCGGCCGTCATACGTTGCCTTACTCCAGCAGGGCACACGGCTAAAGAAGCAGTTCTCCGGCGCCTTTGTCAGCTCCAGATTGGCAAAATAGCTGTCCCTGCTTTCAAACTGCGCGGAAACCGCGCCCTTCCCGGAAAAAACGGTCTTGTGCGTGCCCGTCGCCCGGAAGGCATCGCCGCGGTATTTCTGGCAGAAGCCGCCCTTAAGCGTCAGCGTGCCCGCCGTGAGCATGTAATCCACCCACTCACCGGTCAGGCTGTCCTGATAGTGCCAGTCGCCGCTCACGTAGAAATCGCCGTCCACCGAAACGTCATCGGCTTCATGCGTCATGACGAGCGCGGCATTGCAGCCCTCGTAGGTTCCGTCGTCCTTCCGGTGCTGGATGCGCCAGTCTCCGGTGACATGGACCCTGCCGCCGTCCGCGACGAGGACGCCGTCCTGCTGAAGGAAATCACCGTTCACCGTAAGGCTCCCGGCCTTCGCGGCATCGAAGCTTTCCCCGGCAAGGGCTGCCCCGCCGACATACATCTGTCCGACAAGGTTTTTCACGTTGCCGTTTATCGTAAGCTTTTTGCCGTTATACTTCATGCGGGCATTCTTGCTGTAGATCTCGATGCCCTCGCCCTCGCCCATGGGCGTTGTGACCGCGACGTCGTTGCCGAGCGTTTCTACATTGAAAACGCCCGTCCAGGAGATCGCCGCGCCCTCCGCCATCTCCACGATGCCGAGGTAGGAATCCGGGCTCTCGAAGGAAACCTCGCAGGTCCTGCCTTCGCCCGCGCCGGCGAATACGGTCTTATGAGCATCCCTGGCGCAGAAGGAGTCGCTCCGATTGCACTGATGCAGGCCCTTTCCGATCGTCAGCGTGCCGGCCGTGAGCATGTAATCCTGCCACTC
>CACZBB010000222.1 GCA_902779245.1 uncultured Lachnospiraceae bacterium
ACTGGACTGTTTTCTGTACACTGAGGCGTGCCATCGCCCGCAGGGCGATTTCATTGCAAAACGCCTTCGTTTCTGGTCACCGTGTGACCAGAAACGAAATAAAATCTGGGGAGCCGGGATGTCCGGGCCGGAAACACAGGCTGTCGCGGATCTGCAATTCCGCATTTCTCCGGAAGGGCGATTGTATGGCGGAATGCTTTTGTTGCTGCTTACGTTGTGAACGGCAACGTATTCGGACGGACGTAACCCGGAAAAGAAACAGCGTCTGCAGAGGCGTATAAAAAGGGGAAAATATGGCAGAAAACACACAAAAAAATCAAACGGAACGAGACCTTCTCCGGCAGAAACGCCGAAGGAGGGCGAAGCAAAAGAGTCTGATCCTTCGGATCGTCCTTTTCCTGGCGCTTGTAGGGATTCTGGTGGCTCTCGTCATTCTTCTGCCGAAGATCATGGGCGGAAACGGGGAGAAGGTCATCCTGAATCCTACGCCGACCCCGGCAGCCGATTCGTCGGCGGCCGAGCCGACGCAGGCCGTCCCGGAGGGACCGGCCAGGACGGAGGTGCTTGCCGAGGCAAAACGGCTCGCGGCGCAGTACGATTATGATCAGGCGGTCGCCGTCATTGAAGCTTTCAAGGGCTACGATACGGACGAGGAGCTCGTCGGCGAGATTGCGTCCATCCGCGCCGCCAAAGATGCCTGCACACCTGTCAGCGTTGTCGGCGTCCCGCACGTCTTCTTCCATTCGCTCATCAACGACAGCCGCGGACTCATCGCTTCCGCCACCTGCACGGAGGACCGCGTGGCCAAGAACAACAAAGCCATGTGTACGACGGGAGAGTTTAAGGCAATTATTCAGAAAATGTACGACGCGGGCTATGTCCTTATCTCACTGGATGATCTTGTCGTGAAGACCGCCAATGCGGACGGATCCGTGACGATGGAAAAGAACCCGAGTCTCTGCCTGCCCGCGGGCAAAAAGCCGCTGATCATGTCGGAGGATGACCTTTCCTATTATCACGCCTACGGGGAAAATGGTGCGCAGGGCTACGCGGATCGTCTGGTTCTCGATGAGAACGGTCTTGTCAAATGCCAGTTCACGGATGTGGACGGTACGGTGAAGGTGGGCGATTACGATATGGTTCCGATTTTGGAGACCTTTATCGCCGAGCATCCGGATTTCTCTTACCGCGGCGCCCGGCCGACGATCGCGCTCACCGGCTATAACGGAATCTTCGGCTACCGTACCAATGATTATTATAAGGAAGGACCGGAAGGCAAGGATCTGGGGCCGGTGCAGCAGGCCTTCCTCCGCGCGCACCCGGAGTATGACTATGATCGGGACTGCGCAGAAGCGCGTAAGATCGCGGATGCCCTCAAAGCTCAGGGGTGGACATTTGCCAGCCATACTTACGGGCATCGTGACGCGAGGGAGAGCACACTGGAGCAGCTTCAGGCCGACCACGAGCGGTGGAAGCTTGCCGTGGGTCAGTTTATCGGCGAGACCGACAAGATCATCTTTGCCTTCGGCGCGGATATCGGCTATGTCGGCGGATATACGGCGGACAACGCGAAGTATCAGTATTATCGAAAAGAGGGCTTTAACATCTACAGCAACGTGGACGGCAATTTCGGCTGGATGGAGTACGGCACGGGCTTTGTGCGCACCGGACGGATCGCGATTGACGGCGTAACCATGTACAATGCCATGACCGAGGGGACGCCGTCTCATGAAACCTTTAAAAAGGACTACGAGCTGCTCGGCATCACCGACATCGCCGGATTCTTCGATAAAAACCGCAACCCCGAATACTGCAGGAGCGAGTCCTGAGGTTTTGACGGGCCCCGGTTAACGAACCTGCCGGAACTCTTTTTCGGGTGCGGGTCGGGATCATTTGCGGCTTGCCGGGTTGCTTCCGAACTTTTGTTCATACCGGGCCGGACACTTGCTCGACTGTGAACGGAGTGAACAGGAGCGTATGTGATTCGGACATCTCGAGAATTGGCAGAAAAGCTGCTGACCTCGCGGTGTCCGAATTTGTCTCAGGGGGGAAAAATGTTCAAAACAGAAGCTTTATCCGCTGATCTTCAGAAGAAGCTTACGAGGCTGGAGGAAGTCCTTGGCGCGCTGGGCTCCGTCGCCGTGGGATTCTCCGGCGGTGTTGACTCGACGTTTCTGCTGTCGGCAGCCGTAAGGACACTTGGCGATCGGGTGCTGGCCGTTACCGCCGTCAATCCGTTGATCCCGGAGAGAGAGCTTCGGGAGGCAAGGGCCTTCTGTGAGGCGAACGGGATCCGGCAAATGTTCTGCAAAACGGAGCCTCTTAAGATCGAGGCTTGCCGAAGAAATGCTCCGGACCGATGCTACCACTGCAAACGGCAGATTTTTTCGGAAATCCTGAGGCTCGCCGCGGAAAATGGCTTTGCGTATGTGGCCGAGGGATCGAATCTGGATGACCTTGGCGACTATCGTCCGGGTCTTCGGGCCATCCGTGAGCTTTCCGTCAGAAGCCCGCTGAGGGAAGCCGGGCTGACTAAGAAGGAGATCCGCGAACTCTCGAAAGCACTCGGACTCGGAACCTGGAACAAGCCCTCCTGTGCCTGCCTCGCATCGAGATTTGCCTACGGTGAGGAGATCAGCGAAGAAAAGCTCGAAAGGATCGGGCAGGCTGAGGAGATCCTGATCCGGCTTGGTTTCCGGGCGGAGCGCGTGCGTCTCCACGGGAGCCTGGCCCGAATCGAAGTGCCCGCAGAGGATATCCCTCTTCTTGCGGCCGGCCCGACGCGCCGGGCGGTGCATGAGGCTTTCCGTAAGCTCGGCTTTCAATTCGTGACCCTGGACCTTGGCGGCTTTTGCAGCGGCAGCATGAACGCCACCCTGCCCGGAAACTGAAAATTCGTTACAAGTCACTCCCGTGCCAAACACTCGCTGTTTGGCACGGGCCAGTGACATAAATCAGCCTGTGTATGAACCATAAAATTATAGTTTGTCGCT
>CACZBB010000223.1 GCA_902779245.1 uncultured Lachnospiraceae bacterium
GCCGAAGTCGTAGCGGGCTACGACAAGGTTTTCTGACGCAGACATCGGGAAAATAGACAAGCAAGATGTGCAAGTTATTTCGTGACGGTTCCTTAGCTTGAAGAGGATTGGCTTATGCGGAAAAAGATTCTGGCGGTATATGACGTGGAAAAGGGATTCGTGGAGCGGCTCGTAGCCCTGGCCGGGCGGGAGCGGGGACTGCCGTTCTCCGTACACGGCTTTACGGAACCGGCAAGGCTCGCTGATTTTTGTAAAAAAGAGCGTGTGGAGGTGCTTCTGCTCGCGGAAAAACTCGTCTCGGAAGAGACGCTTTGCCTTCCCGCCGAACAGCGCATCTGCCTTACGGAAGAGCGCGTAAAGTCCGCAAAAGGGCTTCTGGCCGTGCCGCGCTATCAGTCGGCGCGGAGCCTGATCCTGGAGACCTGGCGATCTGCCTGCGAGCATACGGCAAATGAAAACAGCGGGGGTGCTGAAGGGGAAGGTGAAGGTGATCGGCGCTTTTTCGCCGGCCGGCCGCGCCGAAAAAACGGCGCTTCTCCTCGCGCTCGGACAGCAAATGGCCCGTACAAAGCCGTCGCTTTTTCTGTCTCTGGAGGATTTTCCGGGCCTGCGGACGCTTTTCCGTCTGGAAAACGGTCCCGGGAGCCTTTGCCTTTCGGATATTTTCTTCCTGCTTCGCCAGGGGGCGGGGAATATTCCGGCGGCTCTGGCGGCGGGGGCGGGAAGCTTTGGAAAACTCGACATACTGCCGCCGGCAGCATTTGCCGGGGAATTAAGCGACGTGACCGTGCGGGAGTGGGAGAGATTTTTCGATCTGCTGCGGGAAGAAACCGCTTACGAGGCGGTCTTTGTGGATATCGGGACCGGCGCGGGACGCTTGCGAAGCCTGCTCATCGAGTGCGACCGGGTCTACGTTCCGATGGAAGAGATGCCGATCGGCGCCGCGAGAATCGAGGATTTTCGAAGGTATCTGGCCTGCGAGGAAAACCGGGAGCTTTCGGAGATCCTTTGTCCGGTCCGCCTGCCCGCGCTGACCGAAGAGGAGCACCGGCATTTTCCGGAGCAGCTGGAGTGGAGCGGGATCGGGAGGGCGGCGAAGGAGCTCCTTGCGAAAGATCCCGTTTACGGATACGAAGGCGTTTTGTAATAAAATCATTCTTCGGACGACGGCAAACGCAGCTCCTGACGGCCGGCGCCCATGGAGACATCTGCGCGGACAGGGTTTTCAGAGAACGGCGAAAAGCGCGTCCAGCTCCTCGGCGGTGAGGCGGCGGCAGGAGCCCTCGGGAAGCTCCGGATCCAGAGCCAGCGGTCCCATGGACAGGCGCTTCAGGTAGATGACCTCTTTGCCGACGGCCTCGAACATGCGCTTGATCTGGTGGAATTTCCCTTCCTGGATCGTGACGCGCACCTCGGAGATATCACCGGTGTTTTCCTCCGGAGATTCCGCGGCCGCCGATTCCCGGGCTGCGCCGACGAAGAGGATCTCCAGTCTCGCGGGGAGGCAGAGAAGCTCCCCGGCGATCCGCAGCCCCCCGGCAAAGGCCCGCGCGTCGTCCTCCGTAACCCTCCCGCGGACGCGGGCATAATAAAGCTTGTCAACGTGGTGCTTTGGCGAGAGCAGCCGGTGCGCCAACTCCCCGTCATTGGTCAGAAGGAGAAGCCCCACGGTATCCTTGTCAAGGCGGCCCACCGGCGCGATGCCCTTCCGATGCTCCTTCGGCAGAAGATCCAGAACGGTCTTCTGCCGGTGGTCCTCGGTCGCGGAGATGACCCCGGCCGGCTTGTTCAGCATATAATATACGAAGGCTTCATAGCGGACCGGAGCTCCTTTCCGGCAGATCTCCATACCTTCTTCAACGTGAAAGCCGGGATCGCGGACCGATTCACCGTTCACGGTGATGAGGCCGGCCCGGATCTCCTTCTTAAGCTCCGCGCGCGACGCAAGTCCCATATCCGAAAGATACTTGTCAAGACGCATGAAAAACCTCCTGAAAAGCCAAAGCCGGCGGCGCAGAATAACCCATGGATGGCTCAGAACCAGCCCTGCGCCTTACAGATCCGGTAGATACCGTCCTCCGTGTTTTTCGGGGCGATGAGGGTGGCCCGCCGGAAGAGCTCCGGATCGGTAGCGTTGCCCATCGCCACGCTGGTAAAGGCCGGATCGAACATACACAGATCGTTGGCATCGTCGCCGAAAACCACGACATCCTCCGGGCTCCCGCCCACGAGCTCCAGCATCCGGAGGATTCCCTCCCTCTTTTCGTCGGGCTGGAACATCAGATATTCCGGCTCGAAGCGCATATGCCCGACGGTATTCCGGAGCGTGAGACGCTCCTCGTCCGCCTTCGGAACGGAGACATACATCTTATATATGTCCGGCGAAGCTGCCGGGTCAAAATTCTCGTCCACGATGTAAACCGTGGGCTCCTTCCGGATGCCGCACTGCGCATAAAAACGAAAATCCCTTGTATGAACGGTCGTGGAATCGTCGACCGCGACCAGGACGCCGTAGCCCAGCGAGAGCGCCTCGCGATAGATCGCCAGACACTTTTCTTTGTCGAGCGGGCGGTTCTCGATGAGATTTCCGTCGATCACGATCCCGTGGCCGCCGTTGCAGACCATGTGGTCGAAGCGGTGCGCGGCGCGGAACGGTTCGGCCTTGTAGTAGGCGCGGCCGGTCGCGATCGACACGAAATGCCCCGCAGCCTTCAGACGGTCGATCGCCATCTGCGCGGAAGGCACCATTTGCCTGGAGGCCTTTTCCGTCAGCGTCCCGTCAATATCGAAAAAAAAGAATTTCTTCTGCATAAGGTCCTCCTTGTACGCGCACAGCACCCGTCTCCCGTTCCTTTACTTCGTTCACGGGAAGCTTCTTTCTTCCTAGCCTACACGTTCTTACTTTTCTTGTCAAATGCTTTCTTGCGGGCGGAAAATGGTGTATAATGGTTACAAGTCATTCCGTGCCAAACACTCGCCCTAAAGGAC
>CACZBB010000224.1 GCA_902779245.1 uncultured Lachnospiraceae bacterium
CCGGTATCTTCATAATTTGTAAAAAAATGCTTGACAAGGCAGGTGCAAGGGAGTATATTAACATGCAGATGTTAGCACTCCATATAAATGAGTGCTAACAGACAGCCAGGCAGTCCATGAACACAGCGTGAAGGAAACGCGGACTGCAAGAAGGGTGATTCCTAAGGAGGTTATGATCATGAAATTGGTTCCGCTCAGTGACAGAGTCGTTTTAAAGCAGATGGAGGCAGAGGAGACCACTGCGTCCGGTATCGTCCTTCCGGGACAGGCCAAGGAAAAGCCGCAGCAGGCGGAAGTTATCGCTGTCGGCCCGGGCGGGGTCGTTGACGGCAAGGAAATCAAAATGTACGTTGAAGTCGGACAGAAGGTCATTTATCAGAAGTATGCGGGCACCGACGTGAAGCTCGGCAAGGAAGAGTACACGATCGTGCGCCAGAACGATATTCTCGCGATTGTAGAGGAGGCGTAAATCATGGCAAAAGAGATTAAATATGGTGTTGAGGCGAGAGAAGCCCTTCTTGCGGGTGTTGACAAGCTGGCGGATGTTGTCCGCGTGACGCTTGGCCCGAAGGGCCGGAATGTTGTCCTGGAGAAGTCCTACGGCGCTCCGACCATTACAAATGACGGCGTGACGATCGCGAAGGAGATCGAGCTTGAGGACGGCTTCGAAAATATGGGCGCGCAGCTCATCAAGGAAGTCGCTTCCAAGACCAATGATGTTGCCGGCGACGGCACGACGACGGCGACGGTTCTGGCGCAGGCGATGGTGCATGAAGGCATGCGGAACCTGGCTGCCGGCGCGAACCCGATTATTCTCCGCAAGGGCATGAAGAAGGCCACCGATAAGGCGGTCGAGGCTCTCGTTGCGATGAGCAAGCCGGTCAGCGGCAAGGCGCAGATCGAGCGCGTGGCTTCCGTTTCGGCGGGCGATGATTCCGTCGGCGCGATGATCGCGGACGCGATGGAGAAGGTTTCCAAGGACGGCGTCATCACGATCGAGGAGTCCAAGACCATGGTCGATGAGCTGGATCTGGTTGAAGGCATGCAGTTTGACCGCGGCTATATTTCCGCTTATATGTGCAACGACATGGAGAAGATGGAAGCGAACCTGGAGGATCCGTTCGTTCTCATCGTGGACAAGAAGATATCCAACATTCAGGATCTTCTCCCGGTGCTTGAGCAGATCGTCAAGATGGGCGCTCAGCTTCTGATCATCGCCGAGGACGTCGAGGGCGAGGCTCTCACGACGCTGATCGTGAACAAGCTGCGCGGCACCTTCAACGTTGTCGCTGTCAAGTCTCCGGGCTACGGCGACCGCAGGAAGGAAATGCTGAAGGATATCGCGATCCTGACCGGCGGCACGGTCGTTTCCGACGAGGTTGGCCTTGAGCTGAAGGATGTGACCATCAACGAGCTTGGCCGCGCGAAGTCCGTGAAGGTTCAGAAGGAAAATACAGTCATCGTCGACGGCGAAGGAAATAAGGAAGAGATCGCTGCCCGCGTCGCGCAGATCAAGGCGCAGATCGCGGAGACAAAGTCTGATTTTGACCGCGAGAAGCTTCAGGAGCGTCTGGCGAAGCTGGCCGGCGGCGTGGCCGTCATCCGCGTCGGCGCACCGACCGAGACCGAGATGAAGGATAAGAAGTTCCGCATGGAGGATGCTCTGAATGCCACACGCGCGGCGGTTGAGGAAGGCATCATCGCCGGCGGCGGCTCCGCGTATATTCACGCGGCGGAGACCCTCGGCGAGCTGGTCGGCAGCCTTGAAGGCGACGAGAAGACCGGCGCCCAGATCATCCAGAGAGCCCTGGCCGCTCCGCTGGCCCGCATCGCCATCAACGCCGGCGAAGAGGGCGCGGTGATCGTCAACAAGGTCCGCGAGTCCGCGGCCGGCATCGGCTATGACGCCCTTTCCGGAAAATATGTGGATATGGTCGAGGCCGGTATTCTTGACCCGGTCAAGGTCACGAGAAGCGCTCTCCAGAACGCGAACTCCGTCGCCGCGACCCTCCTCACCACCGAATCCGCCGTCTCCACCATCAAAGAGCCCACCCCGCCTATGCCCGCCGGCAACCCGGGTATGGGGATGATGTGAAAAAAGCAGTGAGCCAAAGTCAAAGACCCGCCCGAGCTTGCTCGGGCGGGTCTTTGACCTTGGCGAACGCCCAATCATGAGGATGTAGCGCCGCCGAAGGCGACGCGAGAATCCGAATGATTGGAGCCCGGCGGGAGCGCGGAGCCGGGCGTAGCTTTTTTCACATCTCCCGGTTTCGGTGAGCCAAAGTCAAAAACCCGCCCGAGCAAAGGCCGGGGCGCATAAGACAGTTTTATAGTATTCAGGAATGGCATGATCTTCGGGTCATGCCATTTCCTGTGTCTCGATTTCCTGCCGTAAGACTTCTGCCTCTGCTTTCAGATCGCGTTGCTCATCCTCATAGACCCGGCTCATCATAGTGAAACGGTCATCGCTGATCCGGGAAGTCACATTGTCCTCATAGAGACGAATATGGGACTTGCCAGTCTTTGTCCTGCGGTGCCGCTGTGACCGGATCTCCTGAACCTTCTCAAACACTTCCGGATCGATGATCGCTGGTTGAGTGTTAAAGAAGATTGCTTGCTTCTCAACCGGGTTCCCCCTGGTCTTTTTGTCCCAGATCGAATTGGTATAAGTTTTGAAGTTCACGGTACAGCCGGTATAGTCCCTTGTCTCCAGAATCCCTACTACGGATTTCGTGTCCCACCTGTACGGATCTTCAGGAGCAGGAGCGTGTGCTTTTCGTCCCTTTTTGATCGTGTACGCTGTAATGGTCAGGACTCTCTCTTCCGTCAGTTGCTTTGCGATCTGCATCGGTCCCCGACCTTCCATACAAAGATCAAAGATGTGTTTGACTACTTTTGCAGCCTCTTCATCAATGATCCATTGTTTGGGGTTCTCCGGATCTTTGATATAACCAAATGGCGGATTA
>CACZBB010000225.1 GCA_902779245.1 uncultured Lachnospiraceae bacterium
CAGGCAGGCGGACGGTCTGGGCCATCAGCCCGGTGACCCGCAAAAGCGAAAACCCGAAAGCCTATAACAGAAGGAAAGCACAGAAACGGATGGACGATCCCGATTCTGTGCTTTTCTTTTTCTTGGGAGCGGACTTCCGAAAGACAGGGTACTGTGATATAATCGAATAAAATTATGCTTCTTACGGGGGGCGGCGCAGATGAACGGCGTGAAAAAAGTTCAGATACTGGACGGGACCACACTGAAAATCATCGCCATGATCAGCATGGTGTTCGATCATGTGGGCGACATGTTTTTTCCCGGCGTCATGTGGCCCAGGATGATCGGCAGGCTCGCCATGCCCATCTTTTCCTTTTTCATTGCGGAGGGCTTTGCGCATACAAGGGACAAAAAGAAATACCTTGGCCGCCTCGGCCTTTTCGCGCTGATCAGCGAGATCCCCTTTGACCTGGCTTTCGACGGCAGGCTCGGGCTGGGACACCAGAACATCATGCTGACCTTCTTCCTTGCCGGCCTGGCGCTGATGCTGTTCGACCGGATCCGGGGCGGGAACGGCCCGGAAGGAGAACGGATACCCGTGGGCAAAACTGCCCTTGGCGTGCTCGCCGTCGCGGGGATCGCCGCCCTGGCGCTGCTGCTGCGTGCGGATTACACCGTCTTCGCGGTCGTCGCCGTGTTTCTGTTTTACGCGCTCCGGCAGAAGCATCCGCTGCTTCGGAGCGGGGTGGGCGTGGCTTTTCTGGCGCTCACGAGGACGATGGGCTATTATGTCGCGACAGGCTTCAGCTTTATCCCCCTTGCCCTGTATAACGGGCAGAAGGGGAAGGGGCTGAAATGGCTGTTTTACGCCTTTTATCCCGGACACCTGCTCGGGCTCGCCGCGATCAGACACTTCCTGCGGGGCTGAGATACGGGCTTACGCTGCGCGAAATCTGTTGAGGTTTGAGGCAAAAACATGATCATTCTGATAACCGGCGCATCCCACACCGGAAAGACCCTTCTGGCACAGCGGATGCTTGAAAAATACAGCTATCCGTATCTGTCCGCAGACCATCTGAAAATGGGCTTGATCCGCAGCGGCAGCACGCCGCTCACCCCGGAGGATGACGACGAGCTTGTCGGATATCTCTGGCCGATCGTCCGGGAGATCATCAAGACGGCGATCGAGAATCGGCAAAACCTCATTGTCGAGGGCTGTTACGTACCGTTTGACTGGAGACAGGACTTTGACGAGAGGTATTTGCCGTCGATCCGCTTCATCTGCCTGGCCATGTCGGAGGAATACATCGATTCACACTTTGGCCGGATAAAAGAGCACGCCTCTGATATCGAGGCAAGGCTGGATGATTCCTACTGCACGGCGGAGCATATGAAAAGAGAGAATCGTCGGGTGATAGAGGGATACCGAGCCGTCGGAGAACAGGTCGCGATCATTACGGAGGAATATGAAGAGACGATAAGACGACTCGTGAAATGAAGAAGCCTTCCGCAGCACGGCGGAGAATGCCTGCGCGCTCGGAAGCGGATCGGGATTTGGAGGCTGACTTATGATCAAATTCTTTGGGCAAAACAACGATCTGCGAACGGAAGATGGCAGAATAACCGGAACAGGATATGCGGTCATGGCGCTGTCCTCGGTTTTCGGGTTTTGCGTGTTTTTGATGGGAAGAACGATTTACGGAAAGTCGCTGAAAAAGAAGCAGGCGGATCGACCCCGCCTTGTCGGGATCGTTTCCGCATCTTTGCAATAACAGGAAAAGCGCCGGGGCGTCCCGGCGCTTTTCCTGTTATAGTCTGTAAATCTGCCCCGTTCAGGCGTCTGGACACCGGGGCGCTTCCCGGGTACAATGAAGCATGGCGGGCTTCAACGCCGAGCACAAGAAGGCCCATCACGATAAGCAGTTCCCGCTGGATCTGGAAAAAGCCCGTCAGATGGGCAAAGAGCTGGTTCAGCTGGCAGACGCCGAATAAACGAGAATCCCCCGCAACGGCAAATCATTCGCCGCAGCGGGGGATATCCTGTTCAGAATCTGTCCGCCAGCGCGGCGGCCTGCGCGATTCCGTCGGTCTTGTCGATATCACCGACGGAGAACACACCGGGAACAAGGACTTCGCCCGCGACCGTCCACTTGTTCAGAGCGGCGGTGCGCTCAAAGGGAATACGGATGCCGTCGAGAATGGCGGGATCCTCTTCCTCACAGCAGCAGATCAGCGCGCACTCCTTGCCGAAAAACTGATCCTCTTTGCCGCCGATCACGAAGCTGAACATCTTATCGATCACAGCCTTGATCTGTGACGGAACGGAATACCAGTAGACCGGGCAGGAGAACACGAGCGCGTCCGCGGCGAGGATGTCGTCGGCGATGGTGTTGAAATCATCGTCAAAGGAACACGGCTTCCCGGTCTTGTAGCAGGTCTGGCAGGCATGACAGAAATTCAGCTTCAGCTTGGTGGTGTCAATGACCTTCACTTCATTTCCCTTTGCCGCCGCGGCCTCGGCGAAAGCCTGAGCCATCCGGTTGCTGTTGCCGCCTTTCCGGGCGCTTCCGGTAAGAACAAGGATCTTTTTGGACATGGGATATTTCCTCCTGTGAACAGTGTTCAAGAATTGACTTCTTACACCGCATATGCTATCATAAAGCCATACCATTAACAAGTACTGACAAATATGTTAGGTACTTACTTTGAGGTAAGCGTATGAAGGAACGAAAGATCTCCGAGGCCAGCTTCAGCGATACCGGCTACAGCTATACCCTGTCGCTGATCGCCGGGAAATACAAGCCCATCGTGCTGTACTGTCTGATGGAGTACGCGCCGGTGCGCTTCAATGAGATGCGCCGTTATGTGGGAAGCGCGGCGGACAAGACGCTGAGCCAGACGCTGAAAGAACTGGAACGGGACGGGCTGATCCACCGGAAGATGTATCCGGAGATCCCGCCGAAGGTCGAATACAGCCTGACGGA
>CACZBB010000226.1 GCA_902779245.1 uncultured Lachnospiraceae bacterium
TCTGTGTAAAACGGCTACTTTCTCATGTCGGACGTGTCAAAAATGCATGAAATATTTTGCAAGCAAAATTTTCATGCGCTTTTGACACTTGAATCAACATATTATTTGACATACGTGCATACCCCTTATTTCTATTTATCACAGGACATATCTATGATATACTAAAAGTCCCGCGGTACGGCTGCCGTACGGGCGTGCTCGCACGTCCGGACAAGCAGCCACAACGCGGGCCAGCCTGCAAAAGCCAGGGAGGGCGGCAGCCCGAAAATGCGAATACAGGCTGCAGCAGCAACGATGCCCTCGCAGACAAACGACCATGAACACGATAAGGAGCACCTGCGTATGAGAAAAAACCTGGTAAAACATTTGTCAAAGAAGACAGTTCCGATTCTGCTGACAGCGGCAGCGATTCTGGCCGGGCTGCCCAAAGCGGAAGCGAAGGCCGCCCCTCCGCCGGAGACGGCCGCCTTCACTGAGGCCTTCGAGGGCTATGCAGCTCCGCCCTGGGGCGATGAGCAGGCGGCGCCGGTGGACAAAAGCCTTCACTACGCGGACGTGCAAAAGAGGTTCGTCGGCGGCGAGGACGGCGAAGAGAGCGAGCCGGAAAGAGCGGCCGGCGAAGAGCCGGAGCCCACTGGGGAACCGGAGCCTACCGGTGAGCCGGAGCCCAACGGGGAGCCGGAGCCTACCGGGGAGCCGGAGCCCACCGGGGAGCCGGAGCCTACCGGAGAGCCGGAGCCCACCGGGGAGCCGGAGCCCACCGGGGAGCCGGAAGAACCCTCTCCCCTTCCCGCAAAATATCCGGATTACGCGACGGAGGACGAAATCCTTGCCTACCTGACAGACCGCTACCCCGCGACCCGGAATCAGACCACGAACGATGTCCATTACGGCAACTGCTGGGCACACGCGGCGGCGGCCCTCGCCGAGTTTTACCTGATCAGCCACAATCTGAGCGACCGGAACGGTCCCGTAACCAGGGACGTTGACTACAGCGAGCTCCAGCTTACCTATTTCGCCTACCACCAGTGCCCAGAGCCCATTTCCGGCCCCACGGAGGACCTCGTTTTCCACGACGTGACCCTCGGAAGCCAGAGAAACTTCATGAATTTCGGCGGAAACCTCGCATTTGCCGCGCAAAGCCTCATGCGCCGGAAGGGTTATGCCGAGGATGTCGGCGACGCACTCTACGCTAACGCGCAGAACGTGCTGGCCGGCGGCCTCTCGGACGAATACGCGGACAGCCTCGACGTCACGTACCTGAAAAATGAATTTGTCGTTAATCTTTGGGAAAACGCGTCCATCCTGAAGGAAGCCATCATGGCCAACGGCGCGGTCGGCGTGACCTACAACTCGGACGAAAAATACCTGAATCCGGAGACAAATGCTTATTATAATGATGAAAAAGATTTTTTTAACCACGTCGTGATTTCGGTGGGCTGGGACGACAACTACCCCGCCGGGAATTTCAAAACGACGCCGCCCGGAAATGGCGCCTGGCTGATCCGGAACAGTCACTCGACCGACACCCGCTTCTCGGAGGAGTCCTATTTCTGGATCTCCTACTATGATACGAGCCTCGGACAGGCCGCCTATATCTACGAGATGGCCGATCCGGACAAGGGCGAGTTCTACGACAGCCAGTATTACTACGACGGCCAGCTCCACAGCGTAAAAAGCCTCGCCACGACGAAGGCCGCCAATGTTTTCATCGCCAGGAAAGACGCCGAGGCGCTCGCGGCCGTGCAGTTCGACGCGTCCGGGGGCGCGCCGGGCAATTACCGGATATCGATTTACAAAAATCTCACCGACGCGAATGACCCGGAAAGCGGGAGCCTTGCCGCCGAGGCCATAGCGACCGGCTCCCTCGCCCTTCCCGGCCGCTACACCATTCCTCTCGCCGCCGCCGTCCCCCTCACCCTCGGCGAGACCTTCGCCGTCGTGGTGGAAACCGACGCGCCCATCGACCGCGAGTGCGACACACTCTGGAAAGAGCAGATGACCATGGATGTCACCATGCACGCGCAGGAAAGCTTCTATTATACAAATGACGCCTGCGTGGATCTCGCGGAGAAGACTTATAAAGGCACGCGCGGCAACCTCTGCATCCGCGCCCTGACAAATTCGCGCCCGGACGCGGCTCTCCCGGAAGCTGTGACCAACCTTGTCCTTCGGCAGAATACCGAGGACGGCCTCGTCCTCACCTGGTCCGCCGCAAAAGACGCCGAAGGCTACGAGATCCGGCGGCTCGCGGAGGACGACGGCTCCGGTGACCCGGAAATCACCTTTGGCGAGTACCTTCCGGCCGGAACGACCGGGGCCGCGGAGCGGGCCTTCACGGACGAAGAGCTTCTCGCGGACATTTTCTGCTGTTACCAGGTCCTGCCGATCATCGGCGGCGTGCCGAACGAGGCCGGAGCTTCCCCGGTGATCCGCGTTCAGCGTCCGCTGCCGTCCCCGAAGGAAGTGCTGCTTGGCGAGGAAACGCTGCAGCTCCTTCCCGGCGATACCTTCCGGCTCACCGCCAAAATCCTGCCGGAAAAGGCTGCCGGGACACTGACCTGGACCTCCGGCAAACCCGCGGTCTGTACGGTCAGCGAAGACGGTCTTCTCACGGCCCTCGCGGAGGGCGCGGCGACCATCCGGGCGATGACCGACAACGGCGTGAAAGCCTACTGCAAGGTCACCGTCGCCTATCGCCATGTCACCGAGGTAACGCTCAGTCCGCCGGCGGCGGAGCTGACCGCCGGGGAAAGCCTGCAGCTTACGGCACAGGCCCTTCCCGAGGATGCCGTCGATACCGCGATCGTCTGGTCATCCTCCGATCCGAAGATCGCCGCCGTCGGTCCGGACGGGCTCGTGACCATTTACCGTGAGGGCGTCGTTACGCTTACGGCATCGACGGCCAATGGCACGCGCGCGACCTGTGTGCTGACCGCGCGCCTCCCCCATGTGA
>CACZBB010000227.1 GCA_902779245.1 uncultured Lachnospiraceae bacterium
ACCAGAAACGAAGGCGTTTTGCAATGAAATCGCCCTGCGGGCGATGGCACGCCTCAGCGTACAGAAAACAGTCCGTGCCTTAGCATCCAGCAGAAACGTTCAGTGGACGTTTCTGTCGGAGTGGACTGTTTTCTGTGAAACGCAGGTCAGCGACAAACTATAATTATATGGTTCATACACAGGCTGATTTATGTCGCTGGCCCGTGCCAAACAGCGAGTGTTTGGCACGGGAGTGACTTGTAACGAAAAATTTTCTTAAAAAGCTCTGAACAGTCTTTTAATTATTTAAACATATTGAAACGGAGAATGTCAATACAGCGGCTTCCGTTAGGCCTCCGGGGGATCCGCGGCGTTATGTTCGGGGCTTTGCGTATTCTTTGTTGAAAACCCGGAGCGGGAAGAATATAATGATACCAGGGTCTAAAGGTTTCATAACGGATGCCTGCATCCGATTTTGTTACCCGCCAAACATGAGAAGCTCCGGGAGGTGCAGTATGAAAATCTTGGCAGCGTCGGATATACATGGCTCGGCTTTCTATTGCAGAAGGCTGCTTGAGGCTCTGGAGAGGGAGGAAGCGCCGAGGATGCTTCTTCTGGGAGATATTCTTTATCACGGGCCGCGCAACGATCTCCCGGCAGAGTACGCGCCGAAGGAGGTCATCGCTATGCTGAACCCGCTGAAGGACCGGATTTTCAGCGTACGCGGAAACTGTGAAGCGGAGGTCGATCAGATGGTGCTGGACTTCCCCGTGCTGGCGGATTACTGCCTGCTCCCGGTCGGACAGCGGATGGTCTTCTGCACACATGGACATATATATAATGAAGACAATCTTCCGCCGATGATGCCCGGTGACAGCCTGCTGCACGGACATACGCACATTCCCAGGGCTGAGCTTTGCGGAGATCACTGGATTCTGAATCCGGGTTCCGTCTCGATCCCGAAGAACGGCTTTCCGCCAAGCTATGCGATCCTTGAAGACGGGATCTTCACGGTAAAAAAGCTGGACGGCGAAGAGATGATGCGGGCGGAGATCGGGCGGTAATCCCTGTTTCCGGCCGATGAAAAAAGTATAGGAAAAAAGGAGAAAAATATGAGCAGAGTTCTTTTGCTGAATGGCAGTCCGCATCCGCACGGATGCACGGCCGCGGCGCTCGATGAGATGATCCGGGTCTTCGGGGAGGAGGGCATCGCGACGGAACTGATCCAGGTGGGGTCAAAGAATATCCGCGGCTGTATCGCCTGCGGCAAATGCGGCGGGACGGGAAAATGCGTGTTTGACGATCTTGTCAACGAGACGGCCCCGAAGCTGGAGGCGGCGGACGGTCTTGTCGTCGGCAGTCCGGTCTATTACGCATCGCCCAACGGAAGCCTGATCTCTTTTCTGGACAGGCTCTTTTACAGCACGCATTTTTCCAAGCAGATGAAGGTCGGCGCGGCGGTCGTGAGCTGCCGAAGAGGCGGAAACACCGCAAGCTTTGATGTGCTGAACAAGTATTTTACGATCAGCGGCATGCCGGTGGCGTCCTCGACCTACTGGAACCAGGTGCACGGGTTTACCGCGGAGGATGTGAAGAAGGATCTTGAAGGCCTGCAGACGATGCGGAATCTGGCCAGAAGCATGAGCTTCATGATCCGGGCGTTCGCCGACGCGAAAGCGAAGTACGGATATCCGGTGCCGGAGAGAGACTTCTTTACCAGCTTCCATGACGGCAAATGAAGGGAAGACTGCGGTCCGACCCGGCGGAATCGGGGGTCGTGCCCCTGAAGGCGCGGAAGGGCATAAAAAGTTGATGATTTTTCTGCTTGTTATCCGAAAAAATGCGTGCTATAATGGCAAGGATGGCGTTTTTGCAGGCCTTTTTGGCGATTGTTTTGCCATCAGAACAATAATGTAAGGGGGCGCGTCATGAGCCAAAAAAAGGTTGAAGCCTATAAGGAGTACAAGAAAAACAAGCAGAAATATATTCAGAAGGAAAAGCGGATCCGCATGATCGAGCTGATCGCCGCCATTCTCGTGTGCGCGGCGCTCATATTCTGGATCGGCTTTTCGGCGGCCCAGAACGTGAAGCGCGCACAGGACGCGGACACGAGCATTGAGCCGGTGACCTACCTGAACGCCGCGGATTATCGGACGTTCGTCGGAGATCTGGATTTAAGCTATTAAAGTGCAATAGAAGATGAAAAAAAGCGGGCGCGGAGGAATCCGCGTCCGTTTTCTGCATAGGGAGCCGCGCAGAGCTCATAGCGGCCTTTGGAAGCACGCCGCTTATGGGATAGGGAAGAGATCCGGCGCCGCCGGAGAGCAAAACGCCGCCCCTTTCGGGACGGCGCTTTTTTGATGCTTCGTAGAAAATTATAATTTCACGACATTGGCGGCCTGCATTCCACGGTTGCCCTGCTGAAGGTCGAAGGAAACAGCCTGGCCCTCGTCAAGGGACTTGAAGCCGTCGCACTGGATCGCGGAGAAATGCACGAAAACATCGTTGCCGTCCTCGCCAGTGATGAAGCCATAGCCCTTCTCAGCATTGAACCACTTAACAGTACCTTTGTTCATTTTGTTGCCCTCCATAAAACTTTAAAATAGGAACTGCCGGATGCCGGAAATCGCCGGAACCGGTGCAGTACCTTAAAGACTGCATCCGGAGACATAAAAAAAATTCACCGGATATCAGAGACGGTATGATGGCACGCATATAATCTCTGATAATCAGTGAATTAGAGGTTGCTATATGTTTCCGTCAATCATTGTAAAGCGTATTATACGGGTACGCATCGGAAAAGTCAAGAGAAAATTTAGACAACTTAGGCACAACTTAAAGAGAAGGGAACGTTAGGAGCTGTCACAAAATAAAATGTACAGATTGCGTAGGATATTTTTCCGAGGGCAAGGAAGAAAGCCGAAGTCGTAGCGGGCTACGACAAGGTTTTCTGACGCAGACATCGG
>CACZBB010000228.1 GCA_902779245.1 uncultured Lachnospiraceae bacterium
TTATATCCATAGCTCCGGTATGTCATGGAGGTTCTGTTTGCCAAGCCTCCCACCGAGGTTCCGTTAAGTATCTCAATATTGATGTTGCTTCCCTCTATGGCATTGGTGTTCCCAAGAGCTTCCACAATCTGCTTAAGGCCTTCCCTGAGCAGGTTTCCATTATAATGGGGGAACAGCATGACTTTGTCATCGACTGTCTTGCGGTCTCCCAGAACCCGGTGGAACACCATCCTGTGGCAGTCAGCCTTTGCTATAGCCCCCAGGAATGATTTAAGATCCAGCTGGGTCATATCTGTGTCCATATTCTTATACAGGAAGGGGAACACCTCCTTATTAAGGAGATGATCCTTCTGGGCACCCAGAGCACTTACAAAGGTCTGGATAAGCCTCTGACGGCTGGCCGCCAGCTCTGCCTCTGCAGTATTAAGCTCTTCGTCCAGTATGTATTCAATGACCTTGTCACCGTCCAGCCGGTGCCGTCCTCCTGGAAGAAGCACAGTGTCTGATAAGGTTTCGTGGCGCAGCACAGGGGTGCCTATAACAAAATCGAGCCCCCCCAGAAGGTCAACGCAGTTTCTGAACTCCTCAAGTTCAAAGTCAGCTGGAGTTGCTGAAACAGCAGGATGTCTCCAACCCGAAACTCGCCGCGCTCGCCCGCGAAATGGACTTCCTCTATCGTTCCGCCTATTTCCAGACTCATGACAAACGGCGGTTCGGACTTCGGCTCCTTGGAGCGGGATTGCTTGTGCTCTGCATTCTGCTGGGGGCGGAACGTTTCTTCCTTCCGCCGGAACTTGTCGTTCCGAAAGGCCCGTCGCCGGAGCGGGACAGCGGCGAACTTGTCGCCACCACCATTTGCGGGATTGTTGCTCTATTGATTGTTCTCGTGTTTATCCGCCGCTCGCCCAGTCGTCCAATACCGGTCCGGTCAGAATCGGCGACCGTGGCCAAGGCACCCGTTCCCGCGCATGAGACGGCCGCAGTTTCGCAACCCGCCGGAAAGCCGGCGCCTTCCTCCGCCGCTCAACCGCCGGCCCTTGCCGATGCGCTAGAGGCGGAGACCCGCCAGTGGCCACAGTTCCGCGGTTCGCTGCTGCCCAACCGGAATGCGCTTCCTGCCAATTGGCGGTTTCGCGAAAAATGGAAGACCGCCATTGCCTCGCCGGGCTACAACTCGCCGGTGATTTGGGACGACAGGGTTTTTCTCACGGGTGCGAACGAAAAGGCCCGGACCCTCTACTGCTACGATGTCCAGACGGGAAAGGAGAAGTGGCGCGTGGTCTGCGACCAGGCTCCGCGGATTCCGGAAGCATCGGAGGATACCGGCCTTGCCCCTCCAACCGTCTGCGCCGATGCGGAACGGGTCTATGCGATTTTTGGCACCGGCGAAATGGTCTGCTGCTCGCATGCGGGCGAGACGGTGTGGCGTAAACAGCTTCCTTTCCCTGACATCAATTACGGCTACGCCTCGTCGCCGTTGCTGTTGGGCGACCGGCTTGTCGTCCAGTATGATCTCAACGAAGTCCAGACCATTTACGCCTTCAATGTCCTGAACGGTGAGACGCTATGGGAAAAGAAGAGGGACGCGGCGCCGTCCTGGTCGAGTCCGGTGGCGTGGGTGGACAACGGCAAGGCGATTGTCTTCACGGCGGGCTGCAAGACGGCCGAGGCGTATGATGCGCAGACGGGTAAGTCGCTTTGGCGACAGGAGTGCATGGGCGGGGAGGTGGCAACTTCCGGTTCCGTCCGGGACGGCATCTTCTACTTCTCAAATACCGGCGCGTTCACCGGTGCCTTTTCGGCAACTGATGGAAAGATCCTCTTCAAGAATGAGGATACGCCCGCCCCTGACGTCGCCTCGGCCGTGCTGTACAACGACCTCTATATCCTTTTCACGAGCGGCGGAAGCGTCTTGGGCATCGATGCGAAAGACGGCAAGGAACTCTTCGAGGAGAACTTCGACAACGGTTTCTACGCGTCGCCCGTGGCCGTCGGGGGCAAGATCATCGCCGCCAATCTGGACGGTGACCTGCTGTTGCTCTCCGCTACGCGGGAGAAGCTGACCGTCGAGGCGAAGTATTCGATGAAGACGAAGCTTTTCGCCGTTCCGGCGCTTTCCGGCGGAAACGTGATCGTGCGTACCGGAGCGAATGAACTGATCTGCCTGGAGGCGGAACCATGATGATCCATCCGCTTCTTCCGGAGTTGATCCGTCTTCAGCGGCGGGACCGCTATCTCGCCCCCGAAGCGCTTGCGGAGCTTTCACGGCAACTCGAAATACCGGTCAACCGGATCATCAGCGTTGCCTCCTTTTACCAGGCGTTTCGCTTCAAGCCGTGCGGCAAGCACCAGATCAAGGTTTGCATCGGCGCGGCCTGCTATGTCAAGGGCGCGGAAAAACTTTACGATGCATTTGCCGATTATCTCAAACTCGCACCGGGTGAGGATACGTCAGCAGACGGTCTCTTCACGCTCAGCAAGGTTGCGTGTCTGGGCTGTTGCATGTTGGCGGTTGCCGTTCAGATCGACCGCCACATTTTCGGACACGTCACGCCCGATGACATTCCCCGTATCCTCGAAGAGTTTCTGCGGATGTCGAGCGCCGAGGAAACATCCGCCGCCAAGGCGGTTGCTGCACAGCAACCAACCGCCATCACTGTTATCATTGCTTTCATACGATTCTCCTTTTCATGGGGAAAACCCCAATTTAGATTATAACACGGAAAAACGGCTGATACAAGCGCAAAATGAAGGAATAACACCGCTTCCATGGGAGTTCATCTCACAAAACACGTTCACATAAGAATCCTCATGATGATCCCCAAAACGCTGTCATCCTGAGCGCGTTCGGCCGCGAAGGATCTCATCGCGTCGGGTTTTGCCAAATGGCATGCAACCCGGCAAGGAGATCCTTCGCGTTCGGATACGCTCAGGATGACAT
>CACZBB010000229.1 GCA_902779245.1 uncultured Lachnospiraceae bacterium
CACAAAACCATCAAAGGCGGCAGACCATGGGAGCAGGTAAAACGCTGCATTCTTAAAATGCATATAAAGCCCATATTTAAAACAGGTAAATCACCAAAGATGTGCGTCAGCCCCTCTGTGAATGACAAGGCTGCTCCGAAAAATACATTTGTATCTTTAAAACTGTTCACCTTCACGCCCGTTTAAAGTATAATGGTTGCATAATTACAGGCGGCGGGATTTCCGCCGCGGCAAAAAAGGAGGATGCTTATGCAGAAAAAGATGAGAGCTTTCTTTAACAGGGCGGCAGTGCTGCTTATGACCGTTCTTCTGTTTCTTAATGGGCCGACGGGCGTATCGGCCGCCTCGCCCTATGTCCACGACCCGATGCAGAACCCGAAGGCCGCAAAGGATATCCTTCCCGATCCGGAGGCGGTCTACGGCTACCGCATAAATCCCGAATCGGAACGGCTGAAGGATTTTACCGACTATGATCTCACGGACAGTGAGCTTGTCGCAAAGCTGCGGCAAAAGCGGGAGGAATATCACAAAAGCCTTCAGAGCATCTACGATCTGATCGCCGACATGAAGGCGAAGGGCAAGAGCATCGAAGAGATTGCCCGCGCCGCGAGCACTCTGCGCAACCAGCTCCGCCTGGATGCCTACAAGGACGACCCGGAGGGGCTTGCGAAAGTAAAAAAGAGCAATCTGGAGAATTACGGAAATGAGAACGGCGGCACGCCGGACTTCTTTTATGAACAATTCGGTTCCTGGGAAACCGTCCTGGAAAAAACTCTTTCGACAAATGAAGGCGCCGACGCGGTTCTCGGTCTCTACGACAAATACTATGACACCTACATCATCGAGGTCACGGTCTATACCGTCGTCTCCGGCGACTCCCTCTATTTCATCGCCCGGCAGCTTTGGGGCGACGGCAACCGGTGGCCGGTCCTCTACGAGCTCAACAAAGACCAGCTCCGGGATCCAAACCTTATTTATCCGGGGCAGGTGCTGAAGATCCGGCAAATCTGAAGAACAAAAAATATGGACCAGAGAGGCCGAAGGCCGCGCCGGCTGTGTTTGGTTAAACCACAAACCGTTCAATCCTGCATTCGTGGGTCTTCTCCTTCTCGTCATAGCTGATCCCGACGAAGAGGAGGTTCCCGCGGTAGTGCGCGAGGGGCTGGAAATACCGTCGCTCCCGGATCTGGAAAATGGCACTTTCCGCGCATTTGCCGCGCTTCAGCTCAACGACCATCGCCGGATGGCTGCATTTGACGGGGATAAAAACCACGTCGGCAAAGCCCTTCCCGGCGGTCATTTCCCGGACGACCGTATAATGGTTCAGCGCGTAGATGTAGGCGAGGCAGATCGCGCTCTGCAGGGCATCCTCGTTATTGTAGCTTCGGTTGCTGGTGACGTGGATGTGCGCAGCGTCCAGCGCCCGCGCGACGGCGGCCTCGTCCCCGCCCCAGGTGCTCTCAAGGAGCTCTCTGGAATCCTCGATGATCCGTGTCGTCAGGGCATATTCTTCAGGCACCTTGTTCAGGGCCAGCGCCCACTCCTCCCGTACCTCCTTGTTCGGGATGCGGCAGGTCTGTGTCTTTCGGTCGTAGGCAAGATACCCGAGATGGATCAAATACCCGAACACGTCGTCCTTCGTCGAAAAACCTGTCATGGAATTCAGGAAAGATCGTACATTGACGGGGACGCTCTCACCCGCCATCATCCGGATTACCGAGTCCTTCGTCCCCGCGAAATTCTGCCGGATACGGTCTGAGATCGCCTCGTAGGAAGACGTCTGGCCCCAGTAACCTCCGAAAGACTTTTTTTGGACAGCCTTCACCACGGACTCCGGATTGTAAATATCGAGTCCTTCCAGGCGATAACCGTCGTACCACCGCCGGCACTCCTCGTAATCGGCCTCGCGCTCTTCGCAGAGCTGACGGACCTCCTCGTCCGTGAAGCCGACATATTCCGCCAGCTCACCGGGGTCGAGCACCGTGTACTCTTCAAAATTGTTCAGCTTGGACTGCACCTTGTCCCGGACGATCGGCAGGATGCCGGTCAGATACGCCAGCGCGATCGCCGGCCGCAGCGTATCGCTCTTGAAAAGGCCGTTTAAAAAGGAAAGATACTCGTCAAAGAGGGACTGACTTACCTGCTCGCGCACAAGAACGTCGTATTCGTCAAGGAGGAAAATAAACGTCTCGCCGGTCGCGGCGTACACATTCAGGATGCTCTCCCCCAGGGAATCTTCCTCGTGAAAAGAAATGTCCGGAAAAGCGGCCGCCAGCTCCCGCTGGATCTTTTCCGTCAGGCGCTCGATCAGAGCCTCCTTTTTCTTTGCGTTCTGGTACTCGCTGTTCATGTCGATCTTGATTACGTTAAACCGATTCAGCATTTCCTCAAAACGAGGATCCCCGGAGATCTTGAACCGCCCGAACAGCTCTCTGGAATCACACCCCTTCGAATAATACGCACAGAGCATATTTCCGGCAAATGTCTTCCCGAAGCGCCTGGGCCTCGAAATACAAACATACTTATTCGTTGTATTTACAAATGAATTCGTTACGCGGATCATCTCGGTCTTGTCGACATAGATCTTCGCGTTCGCAATCTCCGTAAACGTGGCGTTTCCCGGATTCAGGTAGATCCCCATGGCGTCTGCCTCCTTTCCCTGCCGATACCCACATCATACCATATCTGAAGAACAATAGAAAGTTCCATCCGGGCCGTTTTTGGGTTTGATAAAGCCAAAGGTTAATGTTCACTCCCGAGCCAGACACTCGCTGTCTGGCTGCGGGCCAGTGACAAAAATCAGCCCGGTATAGACCACAGATTTCTATTCTGTCGCTGCCCTGCGTTTCACTTAAAAACAGTCCACTCCGACAGAAACGTCCACTCCGACAGAAACGTCCACTCCGACAGAAACGTCCACTGGACGTTTCTGCTGGAT
>CACZBB010000230.1 GCA_902779245.1 uncultured Lachnospiraceae bacterium
TCTTTCTATCCGTTCATGCCTTTTGTCGTTACGCTTCCTCCTCCTCATGCACGGGCGGCTCGGCGGGGATGAAGCGGCGGCTTTCCGTGACCGTCGGCGGAGTCGGTACCCTCTCCCAGGCCTCGTGGCAGAAGATTTCCTGCGAATTCACAAGCTTCTTTCCGCGCTTGTCCACCTTCACGTAGGTGCCGTCCGGCTGCAGGATGTGCGCCTTCACGTTATCCTCGAACTCGACCGTCAGGATGTGCTTAAGCTCCTCGGCCAGCTTCTTATTATCCACCGGGAACACGATCTCAACGCGCTTGTCGAGGTTTCGCGGCATCCAGTCCGCCGAGCCCATGTACAGCTCGTCCTCATCGTCGTTGCAGAACCAGAAGATGCGGGCATGCTCCAGGAAGTTGCCGACGATGGAGCGCACGTGGATGTTCTCCGAGATTCCCGGGATCCCCACCTTGAGGCAGCAGATGCCGCGCACGAGGAGAGATATCTGCACGCCGGCCGTCGAGGCCTCATAGAGAGCCGCGATGATGTCCGGATCGCAGAGCGAGTTCATTTTCGCCTTGATAAAGGCCTTCTTGCCCGCGAGGGCGTTGTCCCGCTCCCGCGCGATCATCCGGAGGAACGCTTTCTTCATCCAGATCGGCGCGACCAGGAGGCGGTGCCATTTTTCCGGCTCCGAATAGCCCGAAAGCATGTTGAAGACGGCCGTCGCGTCCGCGCCGATCCTCGCGTCGCAGGTAAAGAGGCCGCAGTCGGTGTACAGCTTCGCGGTCGAATCGTTGTAGTTGCCCGTGCCCAGATGCACGTAGCGGCGGATCCCGTCGTCCTCCCGGCGGATCACCATGGTGATCTTGCTGTGGGTCTTCAAGCCCAGAAGTCCGTAGATGACATGGCAGCCCGCTTTTTCAAGCATTTTCGCCCAGACGATATTGTTCTCCTCGTCGAACCGGGCCTTCAGCTCGACGAGCACGGTGACCTGCTTGCCGCCCTCGGCCGCCTTCGCCAGGGCCGCGACGATCGGCGAATCGCCGCTGACGCGGTAAAGGGTCTGCTTGATCGCGAGAACATCCGGATCTACCGCCGCCCGCTGGACGAATTTCACCACCGGGTCAAAGCTCATGTACGGGTGATGCACGAGGATATCCCCATTGCGGATCGCCGCGAAGACGTCCGGCGCATTGGCGAATTCCTGTACCGGCGCGGGGACATATTTCGGCTCCTTGTACATCTCAAATCCCGGCAGCCCGTAGATCTTCATGAGGAAGGTGAGGTCGAGCGGTCCGTTGATATAGAAGATATCCTCCCCGGACACGCCCAGCTCCTTGATGAGGATCTTCAGCAGGCGCTCGTCGATGCCCTCCTCCACCTCCAGGCGGATGACCTCGCCCCACTGGCGGCGCTTGAGCTGCTTCTCGATCTCCTTCAGAAGGTCCTCCGCCTCCTCCTCGTCGACATCGAGCTCCGCGTTCCGCATGATGCGGTAGGGGTGCGCGCAGAGGACATTATAGTGCTGGAAAAGCTGGCCGATATATTTGCGGATCACCTCCTCCAGAAGGATCACGCATTTCTCGCCGTTCTCGCCCTCCGGCAGGACGACGTGGCGCGGAATGACCGACGGCACCTGCACCGTGGCAAATTCAAACGACTCTTTCTTTTTGTGGTCGCCGTCCTCCTTCGCGGCGATCAGGGCGCCGATGTTCAGCGTCTTGTTCCGCACCAGCGGGAAGGGACGGGAGGAATCGAGCGCCATCGGGGTCAGGATCGGGTAAATGTTATCCTCAAAATACCGGTCCAGGAACACCTCCTGTTTCGGAGTGAGCTCCGCGTAGGTCTGCACGAGGTGGAGCCCGGCCTTCTCAAAAGCCGGCAGCAGCTGGCGGCTGGCCGTGCTGTACTGCTCCCGCACGAACTCGTGCATTTTTACGTTGATGGCTCCGACCTGCTCGGCGGCGGTCATGCCCGCGATGTCCCGGCGGGTGTAGCCGGCGTGTACCTGGTCCTTGAGGGAAGCCACGCGGACCATCGTGAACTCATCGAGGTTCGAGGCGGTGATGGAGAGGAATTTCATGCGCTCAAAGAGCGGAACGATCTGCTTGTCCCGCGCCTCCGAAAGGCATCTTTCGTCAAAGGCGATCCAGGAGAGCTCGCGGTTCCGGTAGTAGGCCGGATCTCGGAAATTGATCTTTGCAAGCTTCTCGGCCGCTTCCCGGATGGCTTCCTCCGGAACCGGGACAAAATTCCGGCCGGCCGGCGCATTTACCGTCGTCGTCCCGTCCTTTTTCTCAGTCTTTGCTCCCGCGGCCGCCGCCTTGTTCTCCGCGCCGGCATTTTTCACCGCCTCCGCCTTCTTCTCACTCTTCGCCGCGGCTGTCTTCTTCACGTTCTCCGTTACCTCGCTTTTTTTCTCCGCGTCCATCCTGATCGTGTCCGCGTTCTCGCTTTTCTTCTCTACGGACTTCTTTTTTGCTTCGGCGGCCTTTTTTGCCGCCTTCTCCACCCTCACCCGGGCTTCCTTCTCCTTCGCGACCTTCTCCTTATCCGCCTTTTCCTTAAGAAGCTCGCTGACCGACCTTACCTTCTCCTTCGGAGCCATACCAATCCTCCTATCATTATGGAACTTTCTCCTGCTTCGCAGCCTGAACATCAGGCATTGTCATGACGGTGCTGCCGTTATATCGTTTCTGGTCACACGGTGACCAGAAACGAAGGCGTTTTGCAATGAAATCGCCCTGCGGGCGATGGCACGCCTCAGCGTACAGAAAATAGTCCGTGCCTTAGCATCCAGCAGAAACGTCCGGTGGACGTTTCTGTCGGAGTGGACTGTTTTCTGTGAAACGCAGGTCAGCGACAAACGATAATTTTATGGTTCATACACAGGCTGATTTATGTCACTGGCCCGTGCCAAACAGCGAG
>CACZBB010000231.1 GCA_902779245.1 uncultured Lachnospiraceae bacterium
CTGTAGCCGTGCAGCTCCAGAAAGAGCACGGCAATGGCCAGCGCCGCCAGCTGATCCGGCAGCACCTGGAAGGCGCTTTCTCCGATAAAGAGATAGGTGACCGGTCCCCAGAGAACCGACATCAGGGCAGCGGCATGGCGGACGCCGGATCCGCGGTGCCGATAATATACCAGGCTCCAGACAACACAAAGCGTCAGCTGGAAAAAAAGCCGGAAATGCACGGCCGTTACCGCGCCGAAACGCGCGCAAAGTCCGGTCAGCCAGTAGGTTAACGGCATGTGGAGCGTAACAAAGTCACGATACAATACGCCCCCGCCACGCTGTACAAATGCCGCAAGCAGGGCTTCTTTCTCGTCCGCGGATGTCGGGGCCAGATTGGTCGTCAGGACATAACGAATCGAGAAGGAAACAACGGCCAGCAGAGCCGCAAGGAAAAGGTGCTTTTCCAGAAGATCGCCGCCTTCGCGGTAGACGCGGAGGGCATAAACAAGCAGCCCGAGAAGAAGCACCTCCTCCGCGATCGCCCAGACGATCGCCAGAATATCCCGGGCGCCGCCGTAGACACGGACATCCGTGACAGACTGCGCGTCATAAGGAGCCTCTTCCTCGGCATAGAGCCGGATCCGCTGCGCCTCCGAAAGGCCCGCGCCCGTAAAGGAGGGGATCGTCAGCCGAAGGATCTCATGTCCTTCCTCGTCGATCTCCTTCTTCGGCTCGAAATTCGCAAGGTTTCTCCCGTCCTTGTCCAAAAGCACAGCCTGCACCGGAAGGACCGCGCCGTCCGAAAGCCGCAGCGACACCGCCTCCTTCAGCGTGAACGCGCTGGCGATCCCGCGGTCAAGATAAATCTCCGTCGTGTCATCATCCGAAACAATCGCTTCCGAGGCCGGCGCATCCGCATACTCAAGGTATGTGATCTGCCGAAATGCCGAAAAAACCCAGGGCAGCTTCCCGAGAAACAGCCCCGCGCACAAAACCACCACCAGAAGGTTCAGCACCTTCCTCCTCGACCAGCCAACCCGTTCCACGTCCATCCTCCCCCTGAAAACATCGTCAAAGGCTTCTTTAAGTATAGCCATTTTTCCCAAAAACTACAAGAGAAAAATAGCCCGCTCTGTCATTTCCGGCAAATCTGAAGCTTTCCAAAAAAATAAGCCGCAGCCGGCGCTTTTGCCCGGCTGCGGCCTTTAAGGATTCCTTATTCATGCTTCTTCCGCACCTGCGCGGCGATTTCTTCGACCTTCTCATCCGTGAGAATATATTTCTTCTTAAACCAGAAGAAAGCGAAGAGAAGCCCCGCGATCGGGAGCAGGGTCATGACCATGCGGAGGCCGACCTTCGAACCGTCCGCGACGGCCCGGGAGAAATCCATGGTCTGCTCCGCCTCGGTGACCGCGTCGGAGCTCAGGCTGAAGATTGCCAGCGTGATCGAGGCGATGAAGGCCGCGACGCCGGAAGCCAGCTTCACGACAAAGGTCTGCATGGAGAAAATCACGCTCTCATCTCTCCTGCCGTTCTTCAGCTCGCCGTAGTCAACCGTGTTCGCCAGAAAGACCGTGGTCAGGACCTGAAGCACGCCGCTGGCTGCGAAGATGAAGAAGCCCGGAATGAACAGGATAAAGACGTTTTTCATGCTCGTAAACGCCAGAAGCAAAAGCACCGCGTAGCCGATCATTGCGCTTCCGAGCGCGATGAAGAAAATCCTGATCGACGTGAATTTCCGCCGAAGGAGCGGGAAGATCAGCATCATCGATAGGATCTGGATCGCGCCACCGAAAATATTGAACAGCGTATAGCCGTTGTACCAGCCCGAGCCGCCGAAATCGTACTTAAAGAAATAGATGACCAGGTTCGAGGTGATATAGACCGCCGTATTGATCAGGACGATCGCGACGACGACCGCCACGGTCTGGTCGTTGCGAAGAAGCGCGCGGAACATATCCCCGACCGAAGCCGTCTCCATGTTGACTGTGGATTTCTCCTTAATGGCGATACAGGTAAAGGTAATAAAGATCACAAAAAGCACGGCCACGATCAGGGCGAAATACCGAAAGCCGGTGCGCTCGATCTCCCGCGCCGTCGCGCTGCCGCCGGCGATCGCCGAGCCGAGCCACTGCACCGCGAGCATGGTGACGACCGTGATGATCGCCGAACCGACGCCGGCGCAGGAACGGGCGAGGGTCGTTAAGCCTTCGCGCTCACGGCCGCCCTCCGTAAAGGCCGGGATCATCGACCAGTAGGGAATGTCCATCATGGTGTAGGTCACACCCCAGAGAATATACGTGACCGCCGCATAGGCGACAAGCCCCGGCCCGTCCAGCGTCGGCGGGCAGGAAAACATAATGAACAGGATCACCGCGTTGGTCAGCGTGCCGATAAAGAGCCAGGGACGGAATTTGCCCCAGCGCGTCCGCGTCTTCGCGACGATGACGCCCATAACCGGATCGTTGAACGCGTCAAAGACGCGCGCCGCCATGAGGATCACGCCCATCGCCACTGCGCTCACGCCCAGAACGTCCTGAAAATAATAAAGAACATAGCTTGCGGAAAGCATATAGACCATATCCTTTCCGACAGCCCCCACGCCGTAAGACAATTTCTCGACAAATGTTAGTTTCTTTTTCTCGCTCATTTTCCGCCTCCGATCTGTTAATTCCCCGGCCGTATATGCCAGAGCTTATGGTTCTATTCTAGCATATTGACAAAGTTTTTTGTATAGAAAAGATATTTTTTGTGCGAATTTTCTATTTCAAAGCAGACGGTTCTCACCTGGCCGGCACCGGAGGAACCGTTACTCCGTGCACGGCAACACAAAGCGGCAGGCTTGATTAAAGAAATTGACGCATTTGTTGACAAATGAATCTGTAATTGCTAAACTAATCATAAGATTCTGATGTAAAAGCCTGACTCAC
>CACZBB010000232.1 GCA_902779245.1 uncultured Lachnospiraceae bacterium
TGTACAGAAAACAGTCCATGCCTTAGCATCCAGCAGAAACGTCCGGTGGACGTTTCTGTCGGAGTGGACTGTTTTCTGTGAAACGCAGGTCAGCGACAAGCTATAATTTTATGGTTCATACACAGGCTGATTTATGTCACTGGCCCGTGCCAAACAGCGAGTGTTTGGCACGGGAGTGACTTGTAACCGAAATCCTTCGCTTTGAGTTTGCTTTTCAACCTGATCCTTTTTTGACTTTGAAGGAGGACGGTTTTTCGACACTTGTATAATGCCAAAAATGACGGAACGGAGCTGTCGCACGATTTGCGACAGCTCCGTTTTTCATGAATGAGCTCCGTTGTGTGCCTGTTTTGAGTCTGCGTCAGTGCCGGGTAGAAAAGGTCACGCCAGAGTCGGGAATAAAGGGTCATTGTCAGTGGGTGAGCGTTATTGCGGAAAAATAGAAAAACCGAAGGCCGCGCTGCTGTCTCCCTGGCGGGTTTTACGTCACGGATTGGAGATCCTTCCGACGAAGAGGATCTGGCCGGTGGTGTCGTCCTTAAGCACGAAGGCAAAGGTCGTGTCGGCGATGACGCGCTTGATCTTCGGCGGGTTTTCGTGGAAGGCGGCCGTAGCCTTCGAGATGATGGCGGTTGCCGCGGCCGCTTCGGTTCCCTCGCTGTCGGTCTTAATGTACGCCTCCTGAAGGATCGCGTCGATGTAGATATCCGCGAATTTCCGGAAATCGGCCGCGCCCTTCGTGAAAATCTCTGTCGCCCCGAGCTTTGCGAGAAGCTCTTTCAGAGACGTGCGTGTCCGGGTTTCGAATTCCGGCACGTTAAACCAGGCCTTGTCATACCCGGAAAGCCCCTTGTAAGCGGAGAAATCCGTGATTTCGGCGAGACGCTCCTCCGAAAGCCCCGCCATATACGCGTCCACGCCGACATTTGCCGAGGCATCGCTGTCGCAGAGAATATACATCGCGTAGGTGTCCATCCCCGCAGCCGGCGTCTTCATGTTCTTCGGAATGTTCGAGTAGGGCAGACGCAGGATATCGATCGCGCCGTCCTCCTTAATATCCTTTAGAGAGCTGTCGTCCCGGAACGAATCGACCTTCTTCGTGCCGTTCCAGAGGAGCGTCCCTTCCTCATGTGCCCAGGTGTTCATGAAATACAGGCAGTTGAGCAGTACGGCGGAGGTATCCTCGCCGACATCATCAGCGCCGAGAAGATTCTGAATCTTGTTCTCCGTGGCCCTCGCGACATATTGGTTGATGTCCTGCCAGGTGCTTCCGTTAAATGGACGGAGATCGATCTGGTCGGTGTCCAGCGCGTCGGTATTCGCATGGGCCATCGCCGCGTCCAGCGTATTGATATACGCCTTGTTCGCGGACTTCATGCCGATGCCCTTGGTAAAGATGGCCTCGGCATCACTTTTCTTCAGCGCGGCCGAAACCGCCTCGCTCAGCCCGAGGACATCCTCCATCTCCTTCTTCGAAGTGCCGCCCGCCGCCGGATAGAGGATCGACGCGCAGTCCCTCAGCGAATAGGGGCTGAACACAAAGTTCTCTTTTTCAAGCAGAGACGCATACCAGGCCGCCGTGAGATGCTTGCCGTCCATCGGTGTTTCCGGCACCGGAACGATGGCCGGCGTCGGCGTGGGTTTCGCGGTCACGACCGGCTTCGGCGTCGCTGTCGGTGTCGGAGTCACTTTGGTGATCCGTGCCGGCGTTGGCGTCGGAGAAAGCCTTCTGATCGCAAAGGTCAGCGTCTTTTTTCCGGAATAATTGCCCATGAAGGTCACGAGCACATTGCCGGTTCCCGGCTTCCGGTTATCCCTGTAGCTCAGCTTGAAATCTCTTCCATTCTTTAAGAAAATGGTTTTTCCGTCCGCCTTAATGTTGATTACCACCCCGGGTTTGCGCGCCTTTCCGTTATAGGCGTAAGTTTGATAGCGCGTTCTCGCAAAGATCCCTCTGGCCGGCCGCCGGACGATGGCATAGCTCGTCTTGTAAAGACCCTTGTATGCGCCAAGACCCTTGATCTTCAGCGTCGCGGTACCGACCTGCTTCGCGTTGACCGTCCAGAATTTATAATCCTTCCCCTCGGTGAGCGTCTTGCTTCCGTTTTTCACGGTCAGGGCCGGCACGATCCGAAGGCCGCCCCGGTAGGCATACCGGGTCTTTGAGAGCTTCACCGAAAATCCCTTCGCCAGGTTTCCGCCCGCTGTCACGATCGACTTCTGCTTAACCGCCGCTTCCGCGTTTGAGCGCAAAGATAAAAGCATGACCAACGCAAAAATCAGTATCCCGGCCGGCACCAGCCAGCTCCTCTTTTTTCCCTTCATAGCCGCAGCCTCCTGTTGTGCAAAAAATTTTAGAAGATCCTTCTATTATTATACCCCTCTGATCATTCATGTAAAGAAAATTTCTAAACGGTCGGCGCAAAAGGACAGATCCTCATTTCTCCAGCGCCGCGCTAAGAAGCTCAGGTATTCCCCTTGGCCCGCGAATGGCAAAAATACCATACTCGGCTTTAAGCACCTCAAAAGTAAACCGATCCGGAGCATACCTTTTCAGCAGCTGAATCTTCATTAAGGCCTTGATCGTCAGGTTCCCGTCCTGATACTGATAAGGGATATTTGTCTCAGTCACCCTGCACTTGTACAGCACTGCTGAAACAGGCGCACCCACGTACATGAAGACCGTGTCCCCTTTCTTGATACCGGCTCCCTGTTTCCAGTCAATGGTATCTGTTTCATCAAAGGCGTGGATGTTATCGTAATACTTCGGGTTTGACGGTATAATCCACGAGTGGTCTCGGAAATCCGCTGAGGATTGACGAAAAATCCGGCATCTGATCTTAAATGTATGATAGAAGCAAGAACGGAGGTATAATTCTGGTATTTGG
>CACZBB010000233.1 GCA_902779245.1 uncultured Lachnospiraceae bacterium
TGATTTTTTTTGCTTGAGGGCCCTGGAGGGCCGTTTTTCTGCGATTCAATCAACTTGCTTCCCGAACGGGACCGCAAAGGTAGACATTATTTTGATAAAACAAACTTTTTTTCGACTTTTTTTAAAAAAGTTTGGGATAGTTGTCGTCAAGCTGCTGCAGGATGTGCGAAATGACGATATCGCGCATGAAAGCGGAGCGGTTGCGCACCGAAAACTTCTCGCAGTACTGGTCGATCAGCGAGAGTTCCCGCTCGTTGAAAAGGATGACCTTGCGGCGGGAGCGGATCAGCCGGGCACGTTCCTCGCTCCGGAATCCCGGAGCGAGGTTGTGCTTCTTCGATTTCTTTTTACGGGCCATACCTATATAATAGTAATAGAAATGGGTTATTCGATGGGCTCGCCGTCGGGCTTGCACCACGTGGCCTGCAGGAGCGAGTAGTCGGTATTGCCTTCGATCTTGATCTTGCAGGAATATTTACGGCACCACTTGCGGCGGATGCTGTTGAAACCTTTGGTCAGGTAGGCCTCGAAGATGGGGCTGACCTTGAGCACGAACGAATTCATGCTCCGTTCCTTGACGTAATAGGCGAGCTGGCGCTCGACGGTCTCGTCAAAGAGGATGGTCGGTCCGACCTTGCCCGTACCGTGGCAGGTGGGGCAGACTTCGGCCGTGTTGATCTCCGTGGCGGGACGGACCCGCTGACGCGTGATCTGCATCAGGCCGAATTTGGTCAGGGGAAGGACCGTATGCTTCGCACGGTCGCCGGCCATCAGTTCCTGCATATACTTGAGGATACCGCTGTTGACATCGATCACGTGGAGGGCTTCCGTGTGTTCGATGATGAGATAGGCGCCCGATTTGATGGAAACGATCTTTCCGAAGGAGCCCTTGATCTGGCGGCTCACCTCGAAATGGTCGAGAATCGGTTCGTTGCCTTTGTAGAGTTTGACGATCTTCTCCTGTTCGGGAGAGATCATCGTCACGTAGTCATCGACCTCCTTGTAGACGGACTCGTCGTTGACGTAGATGTTCGTGAACGAGTCGTTGAGCAGGTCGCGGAGGATGGTGGTGGTCCGGCTGTTTTCCGTGAAAAGCAGCTGGACGCCCTTGTTCTTGGCAATGCAGGGCCAGGAGTCTTCCCATTTCTTGATCAGGCTCTTGAGCTCCGCATCGAGCACGGCGGCGCGTTTTCCTTCCGCAGCCGTGCGGATGATGACCCCGTAGTTCGGGGGCAGGATGCTGTAAACCAGCCGCTCCAGTCGTTTTTTCTCCTCGCGGGAGGCAATTTTCTGGGAGATGCTGACCTTGTCGGCGAACGGCAGCAGGACCAGGTTGCGGCCCGCTATCGAAATCTCCGCCGTCAGGCGCGATCCCTTGGTCGAGATGGGTTCCTTGACAATCTGGACGGCAATCGGCTGCCCCGGTGAGAGGAAGCGTTCGATTTTGCCTTCTTTTTCCAGAATGTCATCGATCCGGGTGTTCCGGTACAGTTGCGTAAAGTCGCTGTTGGCATTGATGCTTCTGACGAAGTGGTCGAATGCCTTGAAGTTCAACCCCAGATCGAGGTAGTGTACGAAAGCGTCCTTCTCATCGCCGATGTCCACGAAGGCGGCGTTGAGCGACGGCAAGATCTTTTTGACTCGTCCAAGATAGACATCTCCCACACTGAAGCCGCGTCCTTCCGTCTTTTCCCGGTTGAGCTCGATCAGGCGTTTGTTCTCGAGCAGGGCGATCGAAATTTCGGACTGGCCTACATCAATGATCAGATCTTTGTCCATACTTGTAAAAACGAAAATAATCTAAAGCAGAATGCTCTGCTTTAGATTAATCGGTGGATAAGAGTACCTTAGACAACCTTATTTCTTCTTATGTCTGTTCTTGCGCAGGCGTTTCTTACGCTTGTGCGTGGCCATCTTGTGCCTCTTATGCTTCTTTCCGTTAGGCATAATATATATAATTTAAAGGGTTTACGCTTCTTTGCTCACCTGGGCGATGAAGGTCTTGGCAGGCTTGAAGGCGGGAACATTGTGGGCGGGGATCACGATGGTCGTGTTCTTGGAGATGTTCCGGGCCGTTTTCTTCGCGCGGGTCTTCACCGTGAAGCTGCCGAAGCCACGGAGATAGACGTTTTCACCGTTGGCCAGCGAGTTTTTCACGCTTTCCATGAAGCCTTCCACAACGCCCTGCACCTTAATTCTTTCAACGCCAGTGCTTTTGGCGATTTCGTTTACAATTTCAGCTTTAGTCATAATAATAATGTATATTTTAAGTATCAATCAGTTGAGTCCCTTTTTCAAGGGGTTGCAAAAATAGGTCTATTTTTTTAATTATCAAAAACAACTGACTATTTTTTTGCAATTTTGTTTGGCATAACTATTGACCATTTCTACCGCCGGCCCATTTCGGCCGCACTGACTGACATTTTGACACGAAATTATGGACAACAACGATATTTTGCAGAAGATTTTTGGCGGTTCCGGAAGTGAAGTCAACATCATTCCGGTCATGAACATGGACAACCCGGGCGGCGAGCTCCGCGAAGTGGACCTCCCCCCCACCCTGCCCATCCTCCCGCTCAGGAACGCGATTCTATTTCCCAATACGGTCATCCCCGTTACGGTGGGACGGCCCAAATCCATCCAGCTGATCAACGATGTCTTCCGCAGCGGAAGGCTCCTCGGTGCCGTCACCCAGCGTGACGCCAAGGTGGAAGACCCCACGCCCGACGACATCTTCCCCATCGGTACGCTCGGACGCATCGTCAAGACCATCGAGATGCCCGACGACACCATCACGGCCATCATCCAGGGTGTCAGGCGCTTCGACATCCGCCGGATCGACATCACCGCCCCCTATATGATGGCGGAAGTGGCCTACCGGCGGGAGATCATCCCCGCTCCGGGCGACGATGACATGGACGCCCTGACCGGTTCGATCAAGGACGCCGCCATCCAGATCGTCAAGCTCTCCCCGCACCTCCCCCAGGAAGCGGGCTACGCCATCAAGAACATCGAGGGCTACGACTTCATCGTCAACTTCATCGCCTCGAGCGCCGAGATCGATCCCCCGACCGACAAAGTGGCCCTCCTGGAGATCGACAGCCTGAAGGAACGCGCCCTCAAGCTGCTCGAACTGCTGGGCAAACACATCGACCTGCTCAAGATCAAGGACGACATCCAGAAGAAGGTCAAGACCGAGATCGACCAGCAGCAGCGCGAGTATTATCTGAACAACCAGCTCAAGACCATCCAGGAAGAACTGGGCATCAACTCGGAAGAGGAAGACCTCACGCAGTTCCGCGCGCGGGCGAAAGACAAGAAATGGTCTGCCAAGGTGGCGGAGATCTTTGAAAAGGAACTCCGCAAGCTGGAGCACACCAACCCCAACTCCGCCGACTACAACGTGCAGTACGCCTACGTGGACTTCCTGCTGGAACTCCCCTGGGACGAAGTCTCCGCCGACAACCTCGACATGAAGAACGCGCAGCGGGTCATCGACGAGGACCACTTCG
>CACZBB010000234.1 GCA_902779245.1 uncultured Lachnospiraceae bacterium
TAAACCGCTGCCGCCGAACCGGGTCGTGTTGCTGTTGTCGCTCTTCGCGAAGGGAAAGAACAGATTGGGCAGGAACTCTTTGTCCATGCCGATCCCGGTATCCTTAACCGTAAAGCGTAGAATACGTTCGTTTCCCCGGACTTCGGTCTGCTCCGTCGTAAAGGTTATCGCTCCCGGCGGGATTGTATATTTTGTCGCGTTATCCAGAACATTGATCAGGACTCTTTTCAGCTTCAGCTGGTCGCCGACATAGTAGTCCTCGATATCCCCCTCGATGCTGCTCTGAAAGACCAGTCCTTTTTCGATGCAGTTGTTTTGGAAAATCGTCGTGACCAGATCGAGCGTTTCGTGGAGGGAGAAGGTATCCTCGCTTAATTCCAGCTTTCCCTCACCGAGCTGATTCAGGTCGAGAACGTTATTGATCAGCTCCAAAAGATGATGCGCGCTGATGTCGATTTTGCGGATCTGCTCGTGAACATCCTCCGGCAGCGCGTCATTTCGGATGAGCAGCGTATCGATACCGATGATGGCGTTCAGAGGCGTCCGCATCTCATGACTCATGCTGGAGAGGAAATCACTTTTCGCCTTGCTGCTGTATTCCATGGCCTTCATATGGGCTTCCAGGCGTTCCTGCTTTTGTATCTGATCGGCAATCGTTTTCAGAACAATATATATGATAAAGACAAAGATACTGCCGCCAAAGAGAATCCCGGAAACAACCAGGTCCGGCTCGCCCAGAAAACCGACGATCAGGTAGCCGATCAGAAACATCACCAGCAGGATCACCGGAACATACAGAACCAGCTGGCTTTTTCCCCATTTTTTCCTTAGCTGCCGGACAAAAGTGCTGTAACAGATCACGTTTACGATCATCAGCAAGCTGCCGGCGTATACCATTCCGCGCGTCAGGATATCAATCACGATACTTCCTCCTCTCCGACCATCGAGACCGCCGCCGCGGCCTCTCATAGAACAGATCTGCTTCGCTGTCCTGAGCTCCTGTATAGTTTATCTCGGTTTCGAGTGGCCAATCGTCCTGTTCATGCCTGCGAAGCTGCCGCCCGGTGTTTTTTCTTCTTAATATAAATGCACTGAATCCTGTAAGATCGTACCCACCCATCTTCTGTTGGAGCAACCGGCGAGTCGAAGATTATGTTTCCGCAGCCGTATCCGTGAATCGGGCGCTTTGCCGCCCGACCATCCCAAGTATTTAGTATAACATAAGAGAGCGTCTTTTGTAAAAGCCAATAATGCATTTTTTACAACAAATGATGATGTTTGGTTACAAGTCACTCCCGTGCCAAACACTCGCTGTTTGGCACGGGCCAGCGACATAAATCAGCCTGTGTATGAACCATAAAATTATAGTTTGTCGCTGACCATTGCAAAACGCCTTCGTTTCTGGTCACCGTGTGACCAGAAACGATGTTTTGCTACAAGTCACTCCGTAAACCGTAACGACGTTTTGTGCCGTCAGCCGTAAATCCAAAGGAGCGGGGGCTGTGAGAAAATTGTAATTATCGTTGACAGAAGCGGCTTCAGGTAATAAACTAAGAAACATATTTCTTTGGCACGGGCAGGGCGCCGACGCGGTCCTGCTTTTTTTCACCGGCCCGCAGCCGGATGGCGACACGCAGCTAGTCCCGGGTGTGAACGGTAACTTTTGATCTTTCATTTGCCAAATGCGTATTCGGGAGGGAATTATGAAGAAGGAACTCGCAAAGACTTACGATCCCAAGGGCCTCGAGGACCGTCTGTACCAAAAATGGCTGGACGGCGGGTATTTTCACGCGGAGGTGAATCCGAACAAGAAACCGTTTACCATCATGATGCCGCCGCCCAACATCACCGGGCAGCTGCATATGGGCCATGCCCTCGACAATACGATGCAGGATATCCTGATCCGCTGGAAGCGGATGCAGGGCTATGAGGCGCTGTGGCAGCCGGGCACGGACCACGCCGCGATCTCCACCGAGGTCAAGGTCATCAAGCACCTGGCGGAGCAGGGAATCGAGAAGGATAAGATCGGCCGCGAAGAGTTCCTTAAGCACTGCTGGGACTGGCGGAAGGAGTACGGCAGCCGCATCGTGAACCAGCTGTATAAGCTGGGAAGTTCTGCCGACTGGGCGCGTGAGCGCTTTACGATGGACGAGGGCTGCTCGGCGGCGGTGCAGGAGACCTTCATCCGCCTCCACGAAAAAGGCCTGATCTACAAGGGGTCCCGCATCATCAACTGGTGTCCGGTCTGCCAGACGTCGATCTCCGACGCCGAGGTGGAGCACGAGGACCAGAACGGGTTCTTCTGGCACATCAATTATCCGGTGGTCGGCGAGCCGGGAAGGTTCGTCGAGATTGCGACGACCCGTCCGGAGACGATGCTGGGCGATACGGCCGTGGCTGTGAACCCGGAGGATGAGCGGTACGCGGACATCGTGGGCAAGACGCTCGAGCTTCCGCTCACGGGCCGCACGATCCCGGTCATCGCGGACGAATATGTGGACAAGGAATTCGGGACCGGGTGCGTGAAGATCACGCCGGCGCACGACCCCAACGACTTCGAGGTGGGCAAACGCCACGACCTCGAAGAGATCAACATCATGAACGACGACGGCACGATGAACGGCCTCTGCGGCAAATACACGGGCCTCGACCGCTACGAAGCGAGAAAGCAGATCGTGGCGGACCTTGAGGAGCTCGGGCTGCTCGTGAAGGTCGTGCCCCACACCCACGCGGTCGGAACGCATGACCGCTGCGGGACGACGGTCGAGCCGCTGGTGAAGCCCCAGTGGTTCGTGGCGATGAAGGAGCTGGCGAAACCGGCCATCGAGGCCATCCAAAACGGCGACCTCACCTTCGTGCCGGAGAGATTTGACAAGATCTACCTCCACTGGCTGGAAAACATCCGCGACTGGTGCATTTCCCGTCAGCTGTGGTGGGGCCACCGCATCCCGGCCTATACCTGCGACAAATGCGGGAAGATCATCGTGGCGAAGTCGATGCCCGAAAAGTGCCCGCACTGCGGCGGCGAGCATCTGACGCAGGATCCGGATACCCTGGATACCTGGTTCTCATCGGCGCTCTGGCCGTTCTCGACGCTGGGCTGGCCGGAAAAAACACCGGAGCTGGAATATTTCTATCCGACCGACGTGCTGGTCACCGGCTACGATATTATATTCTTCTGGGTCATCCGCATGGTGTTCTCGGGCTATGAGCACACCGGCAAATGCCCGTTCCACCATGTGCTGATCCACGGGCTGGTGCGCGATTCCCAGGGACGGAAAATGTCCAAGTCCCTCGGCAACGGCATCGATCCGCTCGAAGTCATCGACAAATACGGCGCGGACGCGCTGCGTCTGACGCTGATGACGGGGAACGCGCCGGGGAATGATATGCGCTTCTACTGGGAGCAGGTCGAGGCAAGCCGGAATTTTGCGAACAAGATCTGGAACGCGAGCCGGTTTATCCTGATGAACCTGCCGGAAGGCGAGATCCGAAAGCCGGAACTGGAAGAGCTGCGTCCGGCGGACCGCTGGATCCTCTCCCGGATCAACACGGTCACGAAGGAAGTGACCGAAAACCTTGAAAAGTACGAGCTTGGGATGGCGGTGCAGAAGATCCACGATTTCCTCTGGGATGAATTCTGCGACTGGTATATTGAAATTGCCAAATTCCGCTTTAACCTTTCCAACGAGGAATCGAAAAATGCCGCGCTCTGGACGCTGCGGACCGTCCTCTCCGAAGGGCTCAAGCTCCTCCACCCGTACATGCCTTTCGTCACGGAGGAGATCTACACGACGCTCAATCCGGAGGAGGCGACGATCATGACCGCCGCCTGGCCGGAGTTCAGGGACGATTGGTGCTTCCCGCAGGAGGAAGCGATTGTCGCGATGTTCCAGAGCCTGGTCCGCGGCATCCGCAACCTCCGTATGGAAATGAACGTGCAGGCGTCGCGGAAGACGGAGATCTTCCTCGTGCCGAAGGACGAGCGGGCCAAGTGGGTCTTTGAAAAGATTCAGGAGACCATGCAGGGCTTTGAGCGGATGGTGTTCGCAAGCCAGTTCATCATCGTCGAGGACGAGTCGAAGGTGCCGGCGGATACCGTGTCCCTGAATCTCCCGAATGCCGTCGCCTACATTCCGCTCGCGGAGCTCGTGGACCGGGCGAAGGAGATCGAGCGACTCAAGGGTGAGCACGCGAAAATTA
>CACZBB010000235.1 GCA_902779245.1 uncultured Lachnospiraceae bacterium
TTTTTCACTGCGGGCCGAAAGCCCACGGGCAAGTATACATAGATTTCCAGCAATGTCAAGGGGTTTCAGGCTTTTCGGGGCGGCGGCGGCAAAAAAAGCGTCCCGGAGGCACGCTGGGATCTGCCAGTTTCTTCCGGGACGCTCCTATTTTGTTTTATGATTCCAAAGACCTGCCGGGCCTCCACAGACATCGGCCGATTCTTTCCCAATGGTCAACGAGTTACGAAAATGATCCCTTTCAAAGATTTCCGCGCATCCCCCCTCCGGCGGACTCCCGCCACTAGCCTGGCTCGACACTGGTCGTGAGAATTCCTAAGTGCTAATACCCTGCTTTCCCTGTTGATCTGGTGTCCGGAGGCTGCCGCGAAAGGGATCCTTTCCTTCCCGGCAGCCTCACCTCGCGGGGCCTGCGCATGCTCCGCGTTTTTCACTTCATCGAAGGCCTTCGAAACGTCCCGAAGCATCGTCGGATCGCTTCGCTGACGAGACTCATTATGTCTGCATTTTCGCTTCCCGTCAAGGTCTCAGGTCGAAACACCATATTTTCTGGCATAAAACCGGCAAATTCCCACGTTTTTTCCGATTTTCCGGCCGGCCGGCGGCTGAACGAAAGTCTTCACGCCTCCGCGGGGGCGGCCTCCCTTTGCAGATTTCCCTGACCGTCGTTCCGATCGGGAAAGTCTTCACGCCTCCGCGGGGGCGGCCTCCTCCGCGGGGACGGTCTCCTCTTCGGCGGCGGTCTCCTCCGCCGCGCGCCCGTCGATCTTCGTCAGCTCCCCGATGGCATTGCCCCGGAAGATGATCTGGTCATGCTCGGCCAGATACGCGACCGACGCCGGCGTGGCGGGCCGCCCGGATCCGTACTCGGAAAGCACGTTGCAGACCCGGTTGAAATCCCGAAGCTCAGAATCTCCCTGCCGGAGGGCAAGGCTGTAGCCGTCCCGGCCGTGAAACAGCACGCTCATCCCCTTAAAAAAGGAGACATTGACCGCGCCGGCCAGGACATCCTCCAGCGTGGCAAAGCGGTATACCCGGATACTTTCGAGGTTCTGCCGGCTGTGCGAGGCGCGGCCGCGACGGCCGGACTTTCGCTGCTCGTCCGCCGTCTTCGCGAAGGCGCTGTCCGAAAGCAGTCCTTCCTCATCGTCGCCCTCCATGTCCGAAACCTCGTCCTCTTTCGCCCGCATCTTATCGGCAAAGGCCTTCATGAGCTTTTTATGGAAGTCGTCCATGTCTTCATTTCCCGTCACGCGCACGGTGGTCATGTCCACGGACTCGACCATGGCGTTCGGGAATATTTTCCGGAGTCCCTCCTCGATCTGCTCGCGAAGAGAATTCGCCAGATCCGCCGTGTCGGATTCCTCCTCCGGATCCAGAAGCTCGGCCTCCGCGAGGGTCCGGAGCTCCTTCTCGTCCGTCTCCGGATCCTGCCGGCCGGAATCCTCCGGCTGCTCCGCGTCCGCCTGCCCGGCAGGGCTCCCGTTCCCGGACATTTCCTCCGCGGAGATCGCCTGTGTTTCCACAGCCGGCAGCTTCACGGCCTCCTTCCGCTCATTCGCGGGCGCTTTCGCCGCAGCCTCTTCCCGAGCGCCGTTGCCCGAGGCCTCCGCGGCCTCCTGTTCGGCTTCCCCCTGAGCGCTCGCGGGCGCTTTCGCCGCAGCCTCTTCCCGAGCTCCGTTGCCCGCGGCCTCCGCCCGCGCGTTCGCGGAGGTTTTTTCCGCATCCGTGTTCCGTTCCTTCAAAATATCCTCCCTGCCCGGCTTTTTCCGGCTCAGCTCCCGCATAAGAAAATCGTCGACCTGCTCCCGCAGAAGATCGTCCGCGCCCAGATCATCCTCGTCCGTATCGCGGGAGCCTCCGGCAAGGGTAAACTCCGAATATCTGAAATCCAGCTCCTCCGAGTCTTCCATCACCGAGAATTCCATCCAGAGGCCTTTATTCCTCAGCGGGGTCGCCTCGATAACCAGCGGTTCACCCGCCAGGAACACGCCGTAATGCTCCTCCGCCTCCCAGATCATATCCTTGAACAGCTTCCGGGTCTTCGCGCTGCCGTAGGACAGCTCATCCACCCGGATCTGACGGTCCTCCAGATCCTTCGCCGTCAGCACACACCGGAACGAATTATTGCTCTTCTTATCTATTTTCATACCTGCCTCCATGTGTTCCTAGTATAGCAAAGGTTTTCTGCTTTGACAAATAAACTTTTCCGGCTTCTCTTTGCCCTTTTTTTCATTGAACCCGCCAAATGTTTGTCAAGTCTAACTATATGCACCGAATTTTGAACATTTTTCTTGCGCTTCTGACTTGTTTTGCACCGGATTTACAAATAAAATAGAAAGTGAAACAAGGAAGGCATTGGCTTCCGATTCCGACATTATGGAAGCCCATGTATATAAGGAGGTAAATTATGGCTTACGTTATTTCTGATGATTGCATCGCTTGCGGCACCTGTGAAGCTGAATGCCCGGTCGGCGCTATCGCCATGGGCGATTCCCACTATCAGATCGATGCGGACACCTGCATGGATTGCGGCACCTGCGCCGCCGCCTGCCCGGTCGAAGCGATCTCTCAGGGCTGATCCGTCAGCGTCCCCGAAAGAAGAGAAGGCTCACCGGCCGTTTTCACGGCACCGTAAAGCACAAAAAGAACCCGGCGGGATATCCTGCCGGGTTCTTTTTGCGTTGTGATCGTTCACGCCGTTCAAAGCAGCTTTGCGTTCTCTGGTCATTTATCGTTACAAGTCACTCCCGTGCCAAACACTCGCTGTTTGGCACGGGCCAGTGACATAAATCAGCCTGTGTATGAACCATAAAATTATAGTTTGTCGCTGGTCGCTGACCTGCGTTTTGCCATCGCCCGCAGGGCGATTTTATTGCAAAACGCCTTCGTTTCTGGTCACCGTGTGACCAGAAACCATTTATCACAAATGTATGACTCTTTTTAACGGTTTGTTGGATATTTCTTCATAATGTGTTCATATTTGTCGCGTAAGATAAAGATGTAGAGATTAGCAAGCTACCTTTTTCTTTTTCATTACTCCGCCGTGAGGCGGAACTCCTTCCCTTTCTAAGAAGTAAGCGGCCCGCGAGGGCCGCTTCTTTGCGTTTCCGATCTTTTATATCCGCGATCCCGCGCTTACAGCGGCGATGGCGGGCGGTGCGCAAAATGCGCATGACGGTTTACTCCGCCAGCCCGAACGCGTCGTGGACGGCATTGGCCGCGCGCTCGGCGTCCTTCTCATCGATGAGGACCGTGACGCGGATCTCAGAGGTGGAGATCATGTTGATGTTGATGTCCTCGTTGTAAAGCGCCTCAAACATCTTCGCGGCTACGCCCGGGTTGGTCATCATGCCGGCGCCGACGATCGAGACCTTCGCGACATCCTCATTGGAGTTGAGCTCCTTGTACTGCAGACGCTCCTTGTTGGCGACAATGGCGTCCAGCGCGTCCTGCATATCGCCGTTGGAGCAGGTGAAGGAAATATCCTTGGTGCCGTCGCGGCCGATCGACTGCAGGATCATATCCACATTGACATTGGCCTTTGCCAGCACGTCAAAGAGCCGGAAGGCTACGCCGGGACGGTCCTTGAGGCCGATGACGGAGATCCGGTCCGCATCCTTGTCCACTGCTACGCCGCTGATCAGCATTCTTTCCATTTTCACATCCTCCTTAACCACCGTTCCCTCTGAATTGTTCAGGCTGGAACGGACCACCAGCACCACGCCGTACTTCTTCGCCATTTCCACCGAACGGTTGTGCAAGACCCCCGCTCCGAGCGTCGCAAGCTCCAGCATCTCGTCGTAAGTGATCTCCTTGAGCTTCCTTGCGCCCGGCACAT
>CACZBB010000236.1 GCA_902779245.1 uncultured Lachnospiraceae bacterium
AAGAAGGAGAAAGAGATGTCTGGATACAGGAAACTCAGCAGAACCGCGGCGCAGAGAAAAGCGCTTCTTAGAAACCAGGTGACGGCTTTTCTTTACAACGGCAAGCTCGTGACGACCGAGGCGAAGGCCAAGGAAGTTCAGAAGATCGCCGAGGGCTTCATCGCTCTGGCCGTCCGCGAGAAGGACAATTATTCGACCGTGACGGTCACCGCCAAGGTCGCGCGCAAGGATGCCGATGGCAAGCGCGTCAAGGAAGTCGTCGGCGGAAAGCGTCAGACCGTTTACGATGAAGTTCAGAAGGAAGTCACGAAGGATGCTCCGTCCCGCATGAACGCCCGGAGGAAGATGCTCAGCTATTTCTATCCGATCAAGGAAGTTCCCGCGCAGGGCAAGGGCCGCAAGCGCGGCACGAAGCAGGTCGATCTCGTGAAGAAGCTCTTCGAAGAGGTCGCTCCGAAGTATGTCGGCCGTAACGGCGGCTATTCCCGTATCGTCAAGATCGGGCAGCGCAAGGGCGACGGCGCCATGACCGTCCTTCTGGAGCTGGTATAATAAGGAAGAATTAAAAAAGAGGGGCTGGCTTTCAGCCTCTCTTTTTGTTATGATAGAAGAGGAGATTTTTGACCGATCCTCTCCGGTGACGATATTCGCAAGAAACGCTTTGCTTCCCGAAGACGTGAAATGACTCCGAAAGGGGAGCTTTCGGAGTCATTCCTGGGGAGTATAAATAATTAATAAGGGGTTTGCGGGAAGCCCTTGAAGGGAAGGCCGCCCACAAACTTTATTATACGTTATTTCTTCGTCAAATGCAACATTTATTTAAAACATTTTTAACAAAAAAACGAAAAAAATTTGCCTGGTGTGTGGGATTACCACCCACCAGGGGCAAATTTTAACGTAAAAAACCAGCATTTTTAAAGGAAGGGAGGAAAATGTGACGAAAGATACCGATAAAACGCTTACGCTTGCGGCTCCCTGCCATTTTGGACTGGAGTCGGTCCTGAAACGGGAGATCCAGAATGCGGGGTTTTTGGTCGATTCCGTGGAGGACGGCCGGGTCGCTTTCCGCGCAAAGCCGGAGGACATCGCCAAAGCAAACATTTGTCTGAGGACGGCGGAAAGGATCCTTCTCGTTGTCGGAGCGTTTGAGGCGAGAACCTTTGATGAGCTCTTTGAAGGCGTACGTGCGCTCCCGCTGGAGTCTTTTCTCCCGAAAAACGCCAAATTCTGGGTCGCGAAGGCTTCTTCCGTCCGCAGCGCGCTGTTTTCTCCGTCGGACATCCAGCGGATTGTGAAAAAGGCGATGGCGGAGCGCCTCGGAAGGGTTTACGGCCTGAACTGGCTGCCGGAGGACGGGGCGAGTTATCCGTTCCGCGTATCGATCCGAAAGGATCGCGTGACCATCGCTCTGGATACGACCGGAGACGCGCTTCACAAGCGAGGCTATCGCGTCTCGCCGGTCATTGCCCCGATCTCGGAGACGCTGGCCGCCTCCCTGATCCTGCTGACGCCCTGGAAGCGGGGAAGGATTCTCGTTGACCCCTTCTGCGGCTCGGGGACGATCCCCATCGAGGCGGCGATGATTGCGGCGAACATCGCGCCGGGGCTAAGACGCCGGTTCCTTTCGGAAAGCTGGGAGGGACTCCTTCCGCGAGGGGCTTTTGCCCGCGAAAGAGAGGCGGCCGCTGCCGCGATTCTGACCAATGCCGATTCGGACATTCAGGGATATGATCTTGATGAACGGGCGGTACGGTTTTCGAGGGACAACGCGCGGGCGGCCGGCGTGGAGGGCATGATCCATTTTCAGCGGCGGGACGTGCGGGAGCTCTCTCATCCGAAAAAATACGGTTTTATCCTGACCAATCCGCCCTACGGCGAGCGCATCGAGGAGCGGGAGCATCTGCCGGCGCTCTACGCTTCGCTCGGAGAGGCGTACCGCCGTCTCGACGCCTGGTCGCTCTACGTGATCACTTCCTATGAGGATGCCGAAAAGGCCATCGGGGCGAAGGCGACAAAAAACCGGAAGATCTACAACGGCATGCTGAAGACGTATTTTTACGAATATCAGGGTCCCCGCCCGCCAAAGCGGGGCTTTTAAGGTGACGATCATGAAAATCATTTTTGCGACGGGTAACAAAGACAAGCTTCGCGAGATCCGCGAAATCTACGGGGCTCTCGGCCATGAGATCGTCTCGATGAAGGAGGCGGGTATCTGCGTGGATATCGTGGAGGATGGCAAGACCTTTGCGGAAAATGCCCTGATTAAGGCCCGGGCGGTCGCGAAGGCTTCCGGCGAGGCCGCGATGTCGGATGATTCGGGCCTTGTCGTTGATGCGCTCGGCGGCGAGCCGGGGATCTACTCCGCGCGCTATATGGGCGAGGACACCTCCTATAGGATCAAAAATGCTAATATTATTGAACGGCTCGCCGGGGTGCCGGACGAGAAAAGGACGGCGAGATTCGTCTGCGCCTGTGCGCTGGTCCTGCCGGACGGGCGCGAGTTCGTCCGCGAGGGTACCTTCGAGGGCCGGATCGGCTATGAGGAGCGAGGCTCGAACGGCTTTGGCTATGACCCGATCTTCTATGTGCCGGAAAGGGGCTGCTATTCGGCAGAGCTCTCTCCGGAGGAGAAAAATGCCATCAGCCACCGCGGCAAGGCTTTGCGGGCGATGAAGGAGGTTCTGGAGAGTCTGTAAGGAGCTGTCACGAAATAAAATGTACAGATTGCGTAGGATATTTTTCCGAGGGCAAGGAAGAAAGCCGAAGTCGTAGCGGGCTACGACAAGGTTTT
>CACZBB010000237.1 GCA_902779245.1 uncultured Lachnospiraceae bacterium
TTTATGAGGTTTCTTGGGTGTCAAGAGGAACAAAGTAGAGTCAATATCCTTGGAAAAGCTTGGAATTATAATACTTTTCCTCTTGACATGCTAGGAAGATAATGGGTATCTTTCCGAATAAAAATTCTGTGAGATAATAGAATAAAAAATTTCACGGAGGTGTCTTATGTCGAAAACAGCGCTGCTCCAAGATTCCCGCATTGCTTAGTCTCTTCATCTCCCGGCGCATCGTTGGCCATGACACTGTCGGCAGCCAGCTCAGCTCCGGCCGCGCGGCATCTCTCTTCCCAGTCCCGCATCCATTGTCCGTCTCCCCAGCCATACGAACCGAACAGAGCAATCCGTTTCCCGGAAAGGACTTTTTCCACTTCCGTGAACATTGGATCGAACTCGCTTTCCTCCAGCACCTCGTCACCCATGGCCGGGCAGCCAAAGGCAATTCCGTCATAGGCTTTCACCTGGTCTGCCGTGAAGCTCCCGGCTTCAATGACAGAGACCTCGGCTCCTTTCCCTTTCGCGCCTTCTGCCACCGCCTCCGCCATAGCCTGCGTATTTCCGGTTCCGCTCCAATAAACAACCGCCACTTTACTCATGATACATATTCCTTTCTTTTTATTTGCATCCTGCCCGAAGCCTCAGATCCGTCCGGACCGTCAGCTGGAGCAGAGATTTGCCTTTTGATAATTCCCTTCGGTAAACATCCGTACATTTCCTGAACCTGGCAAATGTCTTCTTTGCTTCCTCTTCGTTTCCATAGGCTTTCCAGCAGCCCGTACACTTTACCCCAAGCCGCGAATCCTTCATAAAACACCGCACATCCCCGGGAGGATATCCGAGGAAAAGGCCGACCTCATGCGGAAATTCCGCGTCTTCCTTCATATGCCGGATCAGCTGGACGATACAGTTTCCCGCACTGCCGCAGCAATACCCCTTCTCCTCCAAAATCCGCCGTGCCTCCGGGCAGCCAAGATCACGCTCCAGGAAATCCGGCCTGTACAAATACAGCAAGGCTTTTCCTTCCACCCTTTTAAGGATGACAACCCGTATTCCCTTCTGCCTAAGCAGCCGGTTCAGTTCGCGCACTTCATTGCAAATATCCTGTCCCGGTTCTATGCGGACCGGGAACAGGTTTCCGGTTTTCAGGCCCGCCAGGGTGGGAGAACAGTGCTCAATCAAAAATTGTTCCGGCATTCTGCTGTGTCTCCTTCAAAATATCTCTGTGTGAATTCTTTCCGGCTGTAGGTTAGTTAAAACTAACTTTTATGGCTGCAAAACCCGCCGCGCAGTGCGGCGGTTAGCTTTGTCTAACATTATAATGCCTTTCCGGATTCCTGTCAAGTGATTTCGCTGATTTCCCAAAAACTCTCAGACTTTGCGGCTGCCGTTCACACCTGAGCCGGACACTCGCCCTAAAGGACTATTGTCCGGCTCAATCATTTCCTGCTGCATTCGTGCTTTCCGCTTTTCTTTCCGGCTCTGCCCGACGAAGAACTCTCCATAGGGGTTCGGCTCCCCGACCGGGAAGAAAATGGCGCTCTCGTATCTGTCCTTCTCTGTCAGAGCAGGCTCTTCTTCCTTCCAGACTTCCTTTGCCAGTCTGAAAACTGCCCACCCCTTCGGCCAGCCGACATACATGGCAGCATGGGTAATGATGGCGGCGATCTCCTCCCTGGTTACGCCGTGCGCCCTGGCATTCTGCAAATGATAGGTCAGGGAAGAATCCGTGATCCCGGAAGCCATCAGGGATACTACCGTAATGATGCACTTCGTTTTTACATTAATCGCCTCCTCATCTCAAGGATCTGACTGATGGCAGCCTCCGCGTTTTCTTCTCCGGCCCAGAGCGCGGAGAAAAAATCCCTGACAAATGCATTGTCCACCTTGTCCCGGAGGAAATGGCTTTCCGAATGCCGGACGACCTTAAATGACCTCAACAACAACGCTTTCGGCACGAACGGCCTGTATTTCCGGATGGCCGCCCGGGAATCCTCCGCGACACGCAGCGCCTACCAGAAGCTGATCGACATCGCGGCCATGAGCACGGAACCCCAGATGGTGAAGATCACCAATGACCTCGACACGCTGGCCGCCATGATGAGCTCCCGCAAAGGCGCTTTGAACTCCAACTTCTTCGACGCGGTCATGGTCTACAACTACCAGAACGTTATGTTCAGCCGCGAAGCCTACGAGCTCAGCAAGGAAACCGCCGACGCCATCGTCTCCCAGTATATCGCCGCGGCGCTCGTCTATCTCCGCTCCCTCGAAGCCGAGAAAGCTATCGGGGAATATGACGAAACGGTCCTGGCGGAGGTCGGGCCGGAATACGCGGCCCTGCGGGCGAAGATCGTCAACGAAAACGCGGACCTCCTGAGAAGGTACAACAAGGTCGTCGACAACATCAACAAGGTCGTCAACGGGTATCTGGACTACGTCTGGAAAAACAAGACCTCCAACCGCTTCGTGAACCACGGGAAGGTGAATTATACCCTGACCGCGCAGGCGGAAAGGATCAGCTTCCAGGCTGTCACCGGCGGGACCGGGCTCTGCGGCGGACAGTCCAGCATCAACGGGAAAGCGGTCACCGTCGGCGAATATGAGAAGCAGGTCCAGGACCTCTACACCGGCCGGAAGCTGAGTGTATAGGAGATGGCCAAGCTGGTCGACTACGTTAAAGCCTATTATCCCGGCAAGAGCCTCGTCGATTTCCTCAGGGAAATGGACGTCCGCGGCGAATTGAATTCCAGGGGAATGTATATCCCCTTAACCAACGGCATCACG
>CACZBB010000238.1 GCA_902779245.1 uncultured Lachnospiraceae bacterium
TCAACGTAGCGCTGCTACGCCTCCCTCCATTCAGCTTAGCCAGGGCGAAAAATCCATCCCAAATCTGATAATCTTTTATACTGAGAATAGTATAAGACCGCCCGCGGGCATTTTCCGGCCCTTGTTCACCGCGCGCCGCGAGGCCGCGGGATCTTTTTTTATTTGTATCCTGTATAGTTTTCGCCGCCAAACAGGATGTCCTTTCTGTACTGCTCCATAAAGCGATCGGCGCTCTCCGTCTTGGCGTCCCAGAACGCCCTGGCTTCCTTCGTCACGACCGGACAGTCGTGCTGCATCGGATGCGTGTAACGCTCGTAATGATTATAGCAATCGAAGAAGTCCGCGTCCGCTTTCCGGGCCCTGACGATCATCGTATCCATCACAATGCCAAGAAGCCCCATATCGTCCAGAAGATCGGCCTCCATCAGCATCAGCAGATTGCGGTCTGTGTCCGGGTCGCGCATGCGTCCTTTTTCGGAATGCGAAGCGACGAGGCCCGCGATATATTCCGCCCGCGCGGGATCATAGCCGTTTGACAGCAGCCAGTCCCTTGCGATCGGCGCTCCCGCCTTCGCGTGGTCTTCGCCCGACTGCGCGGAGACCGCCCTTCCCACATCATGAAAGATCGCCGCGATCATCAGCTCCTCATACCGAAGCCCTGTTCTATCCGGCGTGGCGTCGTAAAGGCGCTTCGCCCAGCCGAGCACGCGCTTCGTATGCTCGTAGCGCGTGTATCCGAACTCCAGCTTATGCATCCCGATTTCCTTTTCGCCTTCGGTCCGTGCGTCCTCCAGGGTATGCTTCACAAACGCAAGCATTCCTTTGTAATCGGCGCTTCCCAGCGACCGGATCGCCGCTTCCTCCGTCATCTCCCAGCTCATCCTGCGAAGCTCCTGATCCGCCATATCCATCACGCGCATTTCCCGCTGGATAAACGGCTCGCCGAATCGCTCAAAGGCGATTCGGTTGCGATGGACCGGTATTGCCAGCGTATCGACCCAAACCGGCTCCGCTCCGTCCAGTATCTCATGCTCGTCGGGCTTTCTCGGGACATCTTCATCGGTAACCTCGCAGAAGTAATAATAATTCTCCTGCTCGAAAATGCCGTCCGGATCCTGGCTGTCCCGCTGCCTTCTGATAACGATCCCGAACTCCCTGACGGATTCCGGCATCACGATCCGTCCCGTCTCCTCCGCCACTTCGCGCCGCAACGCGCTTTCCGGCGTTTCCCCGGCCTCGATCCCTCCGCCCGGGAACTCATAGCAATCGTACTTTGACACATGGTTGAGGAGCACTTTCCCATCTTTCAGGATGATCGCCCTTGCCGACGGCCTTCTGAACACTTTCCCTTCCGGATTATAGTTTTGTCTGTCCATCCGAAACAGCTCTCTCATCGCCGTCTCCTTTCTCCATGACGCTTGCCCGTCAGTCCTTTTCCCCGACGGCCAGCAGGTTATCCTTTCCCATGCCGCAAACATACGGGTTGGAATCATACCGGTAGCAGAAATCCAGAAAATCCCGTTTCTGCTCCGGGTTTTTCATAATCCTGATCAAAATTTCCCGGGGAATTGTTCTTCCGTACGCGCCGGGGCCCGAAAGCCGGATGTTCTTCACGCCGTATCCGGACAGAATTCCTTCCAGCTCGTCCGGCAGAAACGCATAGGTGATACACCACGGAGCGCCGCCCTGCTCATACTGGGCGATCTCTTCTTCTCCGCCCATCAGGCCGTCCGCCAGCAGCTTTTCCGCGTTCTGTTTGCTGAACGCGAATCCGTCGATCATCCGCTTCCGGTTCGCTACGCACCACCGCACAAAGGGATCGTCATCGTTTTCGTCCAGAATAAACTGGTTTTTCTGGATCGGGTTGGCGAGATACGGCAGGGAGCCCAGCCTGCTGGACACGCTGATCATGATTTTTTTCCCGGCGATCCGCACCAGTTCGCCGATCACCCTGTTCTGATTGGGATACGTATAGGAGATCGGCGCGTCAAAGGACATAACCAGATCAAACTGCCGATCCCGATACGCGCTCAGATCCTCCAGCGCGCCTTTCACAAAGTCGATCCTGTCGAGAACGCCCGCCTTCGCCGCCAGCTCCCGCGCCTTATCGATCATCGGCTGTGAAATATCAAAGTGCGTCACCCGGCAGCCCTGCTTCGCAAGCAGGATAGAGAACCTGCCGCTTCCGGCCCCTCCGTCAAATACAGTGCGGACGCCGTCAAGCTGTTCCAGCAGTTTCCGCTGGATATGGTCTTTCTGGATAATATCGTCGATGTAGGTCGCTTCCCGGCGGCTTTCCAGCTCGCCCTTGTCCGGGAGATTCCATTGCCGCTCGGAGATCTTCTGGCTGTAATCCATATTTCCGCCGCCTCGCTGTCCGCAAAGTATCCATTTCCCGCTCGGGTATATCCGTATGCTGCCCGACGGCCGGTCCGGGGCTTTTTTTACTTTATCAACCCGCCGTGGAAAAAGCATTCATAGATCGGCTTTCCCTGATACGCGATTGTTTCCTTTCCCTGAAACCAGTCAAAGCTTCCGTCAACGTCGCAATGGTAAGCGTAGTCTCCGTTCACATAGTCCCGCGGCCCGCGATAGGGCCTGTCTTCCGGCACCTGAAGCAGCGCCTCCTTCAGAAAATCCCCGCTGAAGTGATCGCCGGTCACCCGTCCGGCATAGTTCATGCTCCAACACGGGACGCCCGAGATCCAGAGCGCTTCCTCTCCGGCGAACCTGCCGCCGCCCAGGTAGGTGTCGTAGTACAGATAATCCCCGTCC
>CACZBB010000239.1:0-1944 GCA_902779245.1 uncultured Lachnospiraceae bacterium
AAAGCTGTCTGCGGTTAAGCCTCGAAAGCAGGGGTTTTGGCGAAGTCAGCCGCAAATGCGGAAAAAAGCTGTCTGCGGCTAAGCCTCGAAAGCAGGGATTTTGGCGTAGTCAGCCGCAAATGCGGAAAAAAGCTGTCTGCGGTTAAGCCTCGAAAGCAGGGGTTTTGGCGAAGTCAGCCGCAAATGCGGAAGAAGGCTGTCTGCGGCTGAAAAACGGAGGTTTGTGATGACTGATGGAAAAAAAGGGCCGCTTCTTGTGGTGGCCGGCCCAACGGGCGTTGGAAAGAGCGAGGCGGCGGTTTTGCTTGCGCAGAAAATCGGCGGCGAGATCATTTCGGCCGACTCCATGCAGGTCTACCGCATGATGGACATCGGCTCCGCGAAGATCACAAAAGGCGAAATGCTCGGCGTCCCCCATCATCTGCTGGATGTCGCGGACCCGGCCGAACCCTTCGACGCGGCTCGCTACCAGGCACTGGCAAAAAAGGCCATCGACGGGATCTACGGGCGCGGGCATGTGCCGATCCTCTGCGGCGGAACAGGCTTTTACATCCAGGCCGTTACGCGCGACATTGATTTCTCGGAGGGCGACGCCAATCCGAAGCTCCGCGAGGAGCTGGCGGCATATGCCTCGGCCTACGGAAACGAGGCTTTGCTTGATCGGCTTCGGCAAATGGATCCCGAAGCGGCAAATGTCCTCCACGCGAACAACGTGAAACGCGTGATCCGGGCTATCGAATATTTCACGGAAACCGGGAAGAGCATCTGCCGGCACAACGAGCGTGAGGCGGCGCGGCCCTCGCCCTATGACCTTCTGCAGTTCGTGCTGACCGACGTCCGGGAAAAGCTCTATGCGCGGATCGACCGGCGGGTGGATTTCATGATGGAGGAAGGGCTTTTGGACGAGGTGCGTTACCTGGCCGCGATGGGGCTTACGCGGGACATGGTCTCGATGCAGGGTCTCGGATACAAGGAGCTTCTCGACTATTTTGAAGGAAAATATGACCTTGCGGAGGCCGTGCGCGTAATCAAGCGCGACAGCCGGCATTACGCGAAACGCCAGGAGACCTGGTTCCGCCGGGAAAAGGATGTCGTCTGGCTTTGGCGTTCCGATTATGCGAATGCCGCCGCGATTGCGGAGGAGATGGCCGGGATCGCCGAAAAGCGCCTTGGTTTGAAAAGAATCGGATAGAGGGAAGCGAACGCCGACCTCTGCCCCGCATCGCGAGCCGCGTGCTGCCGAAGGCAGCTTTCCTTACGCGGCTCTGTGAATATAAAAGAAAACCCGGAGCAGATCCGGGATTTCTTTTTTTTACGCAAAAAGTCCCGCGGTGCGGCTGCCGTCCGGGCGCGCCACGCGCACCCGGACAAACCGTCATGCACGGGCTGGCCTGTGGAGCCAGGGAGGGCGATCACCCGATCCTGCGAACTGCGAATACAGACTGCGCTGGCTAAAGCGGCGGCAGCAGCGAAGCCATCGGGAGAAAATGCAAGAAAATTCTGCCATTTTTCGTGCAAACTGTCCTGAGAATTTCAATATCTTTATATTTTTCTGTGCATTTTTGCTTGCAGGTCTTGCATCCATGCGGTAATATATTAGAAAGTGGAGTTTTTTATAGTGAACGAACTATATCAAGGCAACGAACCAAAATACAGGCATTTGTTCGTTACTCTTAAAGAATCATCGCCCGAAGGCGATTAAATTCCGGGATGCCGGACGCCTTAGCGTGCAGATAACATTCCAGCGGACGGTTATCTGTATACGCACCGGGACTTTTATTGCTGGTGATGCGTAAGATGCGCATGACGGTTTACTCTAAAAGTCCCGCGGTGCGACCGCACGTCTGTGCGTGCTCGCACGCACAGACGTGCGGTCATAGCGCGGGCTAGCCTGTATGAGCAGGGAGGGCGGCAGCCCGGACTGCGAATACAGGCGGCGATGGC
>CACZBB010000239.1:1955-6694 GCA_902779245.1 uncultured Lachnospiraceae bacterium
CTGCGAATACAGGCGGCGATGGCGGGAGCTGCGAAGCAGCGGAGCCATCGACTTTTATACATGGTGGCACAGAGTGCGAACTATGTATGCCCGTTTACTGTAAGAATAAGGAAGCAAGGCGGGAGCAAAGCCCTGTCAGAAAGAAACGTATCTGTGAACCGCAGGATCCGGCTCGCCCGGGCGCGGGCCGGACAGGGAGAGAAGCGGTGGATATTCGGTGGGAAGATGGGTTTGAGATCTTTGTGAAAGCACGGGAGAGCGAGGCCGTGATCCGCGCGAACCGGGAGGGACTACTTTCGCTTTCGGAACAGCTCAGGGCTCTGGCCGAAGAGCCCTCCGGAAGCCACATACACTTAGATGTACACAATTCGCTGGAAGAGGGATCCTGCGATCTGATCCTTGAAAAGCGATAACGAATTAAGGTTTACGCCTAAACCGGACACTCGCTGTCCGGCTGCGGACATGTATTGCAAAACACCCTCGCTGCTGTGAACGGAATGAACAGTAACGATTTAAGGAAGGAAATTCTGTTATGAAAATACGACCAATGAGCCGAAGCGTCATCTTTGTCGGCATCCTGTTTTTCGCAGCGCTGACGTTGGTTCTTTCCTATACGACCTACAGAATCTTTACGAATGCCATGTATGAGCGAAACAAGTCGCAGATGACCGAGATCGTCAACTATATCGACCGGATGTTTGAACGGGACGATATGGCCACCTGCGCGAGAACCTATGTGGAATCTCCGAAGTTTATTCAGTTCAAACACTTCATGGACGTGCTGGCCGACTATTACAGCCGTGATGTGGAAAAGCTTTACATCATGCAGATCCTGGAGCCCGGAGAGTCGCCCAGGACGCGGGAGATCTGCGCGGGCCTGAAGCTGGAGGAACGACTTGACGACTCGGTGAGTGCCTGGGTGCTCGGAAGGGCCAGCGAAAACTGGCTCACGCCAAAGCAGGAGGACCAGTTCTACGAGGTTCAGACGGGGCGGGAGGACGTATTTCTTTTCAAGCAGTCTCCGCAGGGAAATACCTATACCCTGGCAAGGCCGCTCATCAGCTCTTCGGGTGATCATTATGCCGTCCTGTGTGTGGACATCGCGATCGATGAGATCAACGCCATGGTTTCGCACAATGTTCTGGTCAACATCGGCATGATCGTCCTGTTCGGAATGATTTTCATCATCCTGGTCCTGATCTGGGTGCATATTAAAATCGTCCGTCCGCTCCGCGACGTCGAAAAAAGCGTGGCGGATTACGCGGAGAAAGCCGAGGGCAAGAACGACCCGGAGGATCTTGTCTACAACTCACCGAAGATCTGGGTTCGCAACGAGGTCTGGGCGCTGGCGGAGGGGGTGACGAAGCTTTCCATATGCATGCAGGGCTATGTCCGAAGAATCCTCGCCGCAAAGAATGAAACGCTTGGCCTTAAGCAGCAGGTCTATCAGGACGCGCTGACGCATGTAAAAAACAAAGCGGCCTATGACCGGAAGGCGGAGGACCTTCAGTCCGAGATCGCGCTGGACGGCGCGGAATTCGGCATTCTCATGGCGGATCTGAATAATCTTAAGCATATTAACGACACCTATGGTCACGAGCAGGGGAACGAATACATCATCGGGGGCTGCCGGCTGGTCTGTGAAGTCTTTTCCCATTCCCCGGTCTACCGCATCGGCGGCGATGAATTTGTCGTGGTTCTGGAAGGCAAGGATTTCTCGAACCGCGACGAGCTTATGAAGGAGCTCCGTGAGAAAACCAAAGCCTGCATGGAGGACACCTCCGTGCAGCCCTGGAAGAGATTCTCGGTCGCGGTCGGCATGAGTATCTATGAAAAAGGCGATGATGTGGACAGCGTGCTTCGAAGGGCAGACGCAGCGATGTATATTGAGAAAAAACGAATGAAAGGAGGCAGGGATCGTGGGCAGAAATCTGGATAATTACATCAAGAATAACTACCAGAAGGCGATTGATTTTCACGAGATTCAGCCCTTTTATCAGCCGGTCATCCGCACCTCCTCCTGCCAGCTCTGCAGCTTCGAAGCCCTGGCGCGGTGGATCGATCCGGAGCTTGGCATCATTTACCCGGACGAGTTCATCCCGGTGCTGGAGCGCGAGAGTATCTTCTCCCTTGTGGACAATATCGTCAGCGATTATGAAATCCCCCATGACCTCATTTATTTCGAGATCACGGAGAGCGTGATGGCCAAGCAGAAGGAGCTGCTGCAAAGAATCGTAGAGCAGTTCCACGCCGCCGGCTACCAGATCTGGATGGACGATTTCGGAAGCGCCTACTCCTCCCTGAACGTGCTCAAGGAGATCGCCTTCGATGAGCTCAAGCTCGATATGGGATTCCTTAGGCCCTTCACCCAGCGCTCCATGCGGATCGCGACCTCCGTCGTGGAGATGGCGAAGAAGCTCGATATCCATACCCTCGCGGAAGGGGTCGAAACCGAGGAGCATTATTCATTTCTCAGAGACATCGGCTGTGAGAAGGTGCAGGGATACTATTTTGGAAAGCCGCTTCCGTATGATGAGGCGCTGGAGAATCTTCGGGGCAAAGGGATCCCGATCGAAGCGATGCAGGATCGGCAGTATTACGACGAGATCGGCAGGATCGATTTCCTGAGCGCGGTGCCCTTTATGACAAGGGAAGATCAGGATAAGATCTCAACGGCCCGAGAGCTCAACAGTATCCCGCTGTCGCTGGCGGAGTTTTCCGCAAAGTATTTCAAGATCCTGTTCTATAACTCTGCCTTCGAAAACACGGCCTATGGAACCGGTATGTTTGCAAATGTTCTCTCGCAGGAGATCCTGCGGCAGCCGCAGCCCTATCATCGCCTTTCCGAGAAAATCCGGCAGCTCATGGAATTTGTCCGGACAAATGGCGAGGGAAGGATGCTGATGACCTTCAAGGAGCAATACTATGAAGTGATGGCCCGGTGCGTCGCGAAGACGCACGACCGTTACTGCGTTCTCCTTCGGATCACCAACCTGACCAAAGCCTCACAGTCCGATCAGACGCGTTATCTGGATGAATTCGTCCGCCGGATCTACGCACTTTTCGAGCGCATTACGCTGATCAATAACAAAGAGGACAGTATCCGGCCGATCTATATGACCGCCACGGAGGATATGGTTTCCGGCCGGAAGGGGATCTCGAAGCTTTTGAAGGAATATTCGGAGAAATATATTTTCCCGGAGGATCAGGAAAGATTCTTACAGACGTTCGAACCGAATGCCATGTATAAGCGGATCAAGGAAAACATGCTGGAAAGCTTCTCGGATGTTTTCCGCGCCAAAATGTCCCATGGAAATTACAGTTGGAAGGAATACACGATCCTTCGGATCGACGACGTCAACTGCTTCCTGCTTGTCCGGAGCCTGAACGACGGGATCCGTGACTTCATCCACAGCTATTTGGAAGCCGACAGCGACGGAGGCGTCTACTCGCCCGCGCATCTCTGGAATTCCCTGACGGGGTCGGATATTCTGCGCATCTTCTGGAAGGATGAGGATCGCCGGTTCCTCGGCGCCAGCAAGGCGTTTCTGGATTACTACGGCTTTACATCCGCCGGGGAGATCATCGGAAAAAACGATGAAGACCTCGGATGGCATGTCCACCCGGATCTCTACATGAACGATGAATACAAGGTCATCCATGAAGGCATTACGCTGCATAATGTCCCGGGTCTTTGCATGAACGAGGGAGAAAACCGCGAAATCATGGCCAGCAAGATGCCTTTCTATGATGTCAACGGCGAGATCCGCGGGCTGATCGGCTACTTTATCGACCGGAAGATTCTCATTGAACAGGATGAGGGCCGTCTGATGTCCTCCAATCGGGATCCGCTCACCGGTCTTCTCAACACCCGCGGGATCTCGGAGGAGGCGGTGGTCTTCCGCGAAGAATATCATCTCCGGCACACGGATTTTGTCCGGGCGCATATCTCCGTCAACGATTTCGGAAATCTCAACGAGCGGTACGGTTTTAATTTCGGAGACAAGCTTCTCCGTGTGCTTGGCGAAGCCTTGAAAAGCAAATTTGGCAGATCCAGCGCCATCGGCCGGTATTCCGGCAACCATTTTGTTGTTCTGCACCAGATCCAGGACGACGAACAGGTGCTTAACCTGCGGTCGAGGATCAAGGATATCGGCGCGTCCATCCGAAGCGTCGAAGGAACCCCGGTCACGCTGTATCTGTCTGTGGGCTTTGTTCTCTATTCGGAGACCGAGGATCTGGATGAGCAGGCCAGGCTCAGCGAAGTACGTCTCCATGCCGACCATGACCAGAACATATCCGCGGAGAGCCGTCTGACCCATTCGACGGAGATCTTTCATCTGTTTGACAATCTGCCGATCTCGTACAGCGTATACCACGTGACCTGGGCAGAGCACAGCGGACTTTACGACGCGGTCATCTTTTACGTCAACCGTAAGTTCGAAGAGTACGGCGGTCTTTCGGGCAAGGACATTCTGGGACACAGCGTGCGGGAGGTCTTTCCGCATGTCGGGGAGGAATGGTTCGATCTCGCGAAAAGGGCAGCGCTGGATCATGAAAACATCGAGGATGTTTTCATCGATCAAAAGACCGGAAAAACGTATCAGATAACCGTCACCCAGATCCTCTACAACGGGTACTGCGCCTTCACCTATCAGGAGATCGCGTCCATCATCTGAATCTTTGCGCCGTTTCATTTTTCGGCACGCGGCCGGACAACGACGCGCGGCATGAAGGAT
>CACZBB010000240.1 GCA_902779245.1 uncultured Lachnospiraceae bacterium
GAGACAGGAAATCTTTGATTTCCGTCGTCGAACTTATGCTGTGCAGTGCGAAAGCACGAAGCAATCCGTGAATCGGGTGTTTTGACACCCGAACCAATATATAGAACATAGAATATCGTACCGCGTCTCTTCCTTTTTGGGAGGATGACCCGGAAAAAAAGGGCTGCCGCGCCAGGCGAGCCGCTGCGTTAAGGAAAGCATCCCTCGCGGATGCGAACGATGATCAGCGGAGGTAAAGAAGAGCGCGGCCGTCCTTTTTTCTATGGGCTGCACAGAATATGAACCGAAATGAACCGAAGTGTTTTTTCAAAAAAACGAGAAAAGATTTTTTTCCGCGGCGAAGTATGATATACTTTTTTTGATAATTTCTTTTTAGAGAAAGGAGATCAAGCCATGAAGCAGCTGACAAATCCGGAGGCGGAGATCATACGTTTTGATTCCGCGGACATCGTGACGGTAAGCAAAGAAATCGAGACGAAGGAGATCGACGCGGGCTGAAAACCGCCGGTCAGGCAAAGGAGGCGTTATGAAAAACCAAGAGAAAGCATTCCTGTTTCCCGGAAAGAGGATTTTGCAAAGCATCCTGCTGAGTCTGTGTCTCATGTTGGGGATTCTCGGGTTCACCCTTCCGGCCCTGGCGGACACGCCGGCGTACACGGAAAAGACGTATAATATTTACAGGCAGTCCGGACTGACGGAAGAAACCATCCGCATGCGGTATTTCACGAACCGTCCGCATGTTCCCTATGTGTCCATCAGCGATTATTACCGCCTGGTCTACACAAACCCGAAGGACCCGGGCCAGAAGGGCACGCTGACGGCCGCCCGTCAGGCCGACGGGAGCATCCTCTTCACCAATCTCAACGGGAGTGCCGTGCTGAACGCGGAGAAGGACACGATGTCCTCCGACAACCTGGAGGCCTTCATTTGCATGATGCCCTTCGAGGCGGATAACGACCCCGACCAGCCGCCATTTATCAGGAAAAAAGAGCACCGGCTTGAGGGCAGCGCGGCCGCCAGCTTTAGCTTCTCCGACTACGGCATCGACCTCATCGCGGACGGGGACGACATCTGGTTCCCGCACACCACGCTGTCCAATATCTATTCGGATCTCAACTTCCGTCACACGGAGTTCAACGGAAAATATCTCTATTTTATAGAATCCAACACGAACCCGAAGTATTTTGGCGCCATGCTCGATAGCAGCTACGCACAGGCATTAACCGAAAATATGTATGAGAACGGCAAAACGCGCCCGCAGGATCTTGTGACGCAGACCTATGCGGATCTTAGCTTCTCCCTGCGGAACTTCTATGGCGCCCCGGCGCATGGCAAGATCGGGAAAAATCTCCGTGAAAAGGGTCTGGAAGCGACCCTCGACGCGCTGGGTGAGCCCGGGAAGAAAATCAAGGAGCTCCTTTTGTCCACGGATTCGATGCACTTTGCCCTGGGCGTAGGAAGGCTGCACCTCTATATGGCCGACGGCCACTCGAACCTTCAGTCCGTCGAAAACCTGCTGCCCCTGTCCGATGAAGCTTCCGCGCAGATGGGGAAGCTAAGGGATGAGCTTTCCCCGCTCTATGCGGAGGCGGAAACGTATACCAAGGCGCGGGACATTACTACGTATGCGCAAAGCGAACGGTCGGAGCTCCGCTATAACGCTTACGGAAATACCTTATACAAGAAATCGGGCGATATGGCGGTGGGGATCCTGGATTCCTTCGGCGCCCTCAACCTGGAAGCCTGGCGGGCGTTCTATGCCGGGAAGGCCAAACGTCCGGAGCGGGATTCGCTTCAGGAGCCGGACAGCCTGTCTGATTTTCTGTATTCGCTGGATAAGGCCGCGGCGGATCCCGAGGTGAAAACCTTCATCCTTGACATCACCAACAACCGCGGCGGCTTTGTGGATGTGCTCGTCACCATTTACGGCCTGATCACCGGTAAGCGGGAGGTCTCCGTCACGTCGGAGAATGTGCTGACCGGCCAGAAGATCACCGACGTTTACGAGGTTGACCGGAACTTTGACGGTGCCTTCGACGAGAAGGACGACCAGCCCGTCTACAACTTTAACTTTGTCGTCGAGACCACCAGCACCTCGTTCTCCTGCGGGAACCTTCTGCCCTCGATGCTGAAGGATGCCGGGTACCGGGTGATCGGCGAGCAGTCCGGCGGCGGTTCCTGCGCGCTTCTGATCCAGGGAATGGACGACGGTTATCCCTACATGCTCTCGGCCTGGCAGAGCCGCCTGATCAATGCCGCCGGCGAGGATATCGACGGGGGCGTTGAGGTGGACGCGAGCCTTCTTTTGAAAAACGCGGACGGGTCGATTAAGCAGACGATCAATCCGGAAACCGGCCAGCCGTCCGGCGCCTATGATTACTCGATGTTCTACAATCTTGACGAGCTTCGCCTGGCCGTCGAGGGAAGGCAGAACGAGCCCCGGTTCCGCACGAATTCCCTGCTTCTCTCCGGCACCATCGGCGTGAACTTTTATATGTATCTGCCGGAACGTGAAGACGTCGATTATTCGACAAGCTACGTGGACTTCACGGTCTGCGGCAAGACACGCCGGGCGGCCTTTGACAAAGATAAAATGAACAAAGACCGGACATTGTACGGCTTTACCTGCTCCGTGAACGTCGCCCAGATGGCGGACGAGATCACGGCGGTCTACCATTATTTTACGAAGGATGATCGATGATTCCGAGACTCAGCTGCATGCGCTGATCGAAGCGCTTCAGGACTACGGCTTCCACGCGCAGGTTTATCTCTCAAAGCTTCGGGGATGGACGCCCGGAAAGGATCACGCGTCGGTAAATGCCTGCTACAAGGACGATTATTCGGACGAGCTGATCTCGGAGGCAAAGAACGCCCTCGCCCAGAAAGCCATCAGCGTCCGGAAGAGCAGCGATATCGAAAAGGTCACGTTCTCGCTGAACCTTGACGCGGACACGGCCGTCTACCTCTATTTTAAGCCGGCAGCCGGCTATTCCGGGAACGTTTCGGCGACCGTGAACGGCAAGGACGCGGAGGTCGAAAAGCTCGCCGACGGAAGGTACCGGGTTGCGATCCGCGACATCGCGGCGCACCGGCTCGGCGACATGGCAAATGTAACCCTGGCCACCGCTGCCGGTTCGACAAATGTAACCGTCTCGGCGATGTCTTATGTGAAGGCCTGCCTCGACGCGCCGGCCGACACGGACGAGACAAGGGCGATGATGGCTCTTTACGGATATTATAAGGAGGCCGCCGCGTACATCAGCTGACGGAATATCGGGACAGTCCCTTTATGAACAAAACGGGTATACACAGTCTGCGTTGGCCGCACCAGAGAAAGGAAACGCGTTATATGAAGGTACATTTGATCGTAGTAAAGCTCGCCAGAGGGAGCGCATTCCTGCACAATTTGCTGTTAAAACGGTACAAGCGCAGGATGGAGGTCGTTCGTGAGGGAAGAGTAATCACCCAGCCGATGGCCTACGATGCCCTTGACAATCGGTCTTCGCGGGAAGCGTATAAACACTATGAGGACTATACCAGATACCGAACCTTTGAGCTTGTCGCCGATGAGATCAGAAGGAAGTACAGTCCGGAAGAGCTGTCGCGTTTTTGTGTCGCGGAAGCGGGTGTCTTTAAGGGAGATTTTTCGTGGATCATCAACGAAAAATTCCCCGAATGTGAGATGTATCTTTATGATACTTTTGAAGGCTTTGATCAAAAGGATCTGAAAGACGAGGTTCATCGATCCTTTACGGAAAAAGAGAGGCTCAAAACTCACAGCGGTTATTTCGGAAACCAGGCCGAAAACTCCAGACAAAGGATCGCTGCGGTAAAGAGCAAACTGAAATACAAGGAGAAATGTCATATACGCAAAGGCTATTTCCCCGATACCGCTGAGAAGGAAAAAGAAAAACGCTGGGTTTTCGTGTCCCTGGATATGGACTTATACCAGCCGATGAAAGCGGGAATCTTCTATTTCTGGCCCAAAATGGTCGAGGGCGGGTTTATGTTTATCCACGACTATAACAACAGAGATTTTGGAGGGGTAAAGAAAGCGATCGCGGAGGCCGAAGAGGAGTTCGGCAGGATCTGTAAAATTCCGATCAGCGATGAGGGCGGGACATTGATTCTTTGCAAATGAAGGAAAAAAGAGGTCGGAGACGAAGGGATATCGTTTCCGACCTTTTTCAGTCCTTTAGGGCGAGTGTTAGGCTCGGGTGTGAACAGAGTAACGGTTTCTGTTCATAATACGGGTTTTTTTGAAATAAAACTCCCCTTTCCATGAATTATATGTTATACTTAGACAAAGAACCGCCCGAAAAGGAGGCTGATTATGGCAAAAAATACAAGTATTGCGCTTCGCTCGCAGGTTGTTTACTCGATTTATGTTCGCGCCCATACGCCGGAGGGGACGTTCCGTGCCGTGATTCCGGATCTTGACCGGATCAAAGAGCTCGGAGCGGATATCATCTGGCTCATGCCCGTTCATCCGGTGGGCGAGGTCGGCAAGAAGGGACCGATGGGCTGCCCGTATGCGATCAAAGATTACCGCGCCGTGAACCCGGAGTACGGTACGCTGGAGGATTTTAAGGCTCTGGTCGACGCGATCCATGCGCAGGGCATGAAGTGCATCATCGACGTGGTTTACAATCATACCTCGCCCGATTCCGTACTCTCCAAAGAGCATCCGGAGTTCTTCTATCGGAAGCCGGACGGGAGCTTCGGCAACCGCGTCGGCGAGTGGACGGACGTGATCGATCTTGATTACGATGTCCCGGCGCTCTGGGATTATCAGATCGAGACGCTGGTCTACTGGGCGGGCATGGTCGACGGCTTCCGCTGCGACGTCGCGCCGCTCATCCCGATGGAGTTCTGGATGCGGGCGCGCGAGGCCGTTGAAAAGGTTCGTCCGGGGGCCGTCTGGCTGGCCGAGACCGTCGACGGCGGCTTCGTCCAGATGCGTCGGAGCATGCATTTGCCGTGCGCAACGGACAGCGAGGCTTACGAGGCCTTCGACATGGAATACGAATACGACATCCGCGGAACCTTTGACGATTATCTTGCCGGCAAATGTCCGCTTTCGCAGTACGCGGCGCTGCTGAATTTCACGGAGAGGGCTTATCCGGCGAATTATGTCAAGCTCCGCTTCCTGGAAAATCACGACCAGCCGCGCATTTCCTCCCGGGTGCGGGAGGAGACGGATCTCTTCAATTATTCTGCGTATCTCTATTTCGCGAAGGGCGCGACGCTCCTGTACGCCGGCCAGGAATACCGGGAGGATCATTTGCCGAGTCTTTTTGACAAGGAGACGATCCGCCGGAACGAGATCCTTGATATCAGCCCCTGGTTCTCGGAGCTCGCAAGGCTCAAAAAGGAAGAGCTTTCGGACGAGGATCTCACGGAATATTA
>CACZBB010000241.1 GCA_902779245.1 uncultured Lachnospiraceae bacterium
GAGACCAAGGACGGTTACGGCACCGCCGTGTCGGTCAATCTGCTGCGCCAGACCGTGAAGGTCCGCCTCGACGACGAGAAGGACGACTCGCTGCATCTCTACACCGCGAACGAGCTCTGCGCCGTGCCCGGCGGCCGCCCCAAGGACGGGGAGGAGCCGCCCCATGTGCTCAACTACGTGCCGCCCGCGGAGGAGGAAGAGGAAGAAAAGGTCGACGAGTGGGCCGTTCCCGTGCTGGTCGTGCCGGAGCCCTCCGTGCCCGCCGCGAAGGAGGCGGGAGAGGACGGCGAGAAGAAGTCCGGCTCCCGTCGCCGCCGCGGCAAGGGCAAGGGCGGCGCCGAAAAGCAGCCCGCAGAGAGCGCGCCGAAGGCGCCCGAGAAGGCGGAAAAGGCGGAGAAGCCCGAAAAGCAGGGAGAGGCGAAGAAGAGCCGCCGCGGCCGCCGCGGGAAGAAGCCCGCCGCGGAGCCCGCCCCCGCGCCGAAGCCGCAGGAGAACCGCGAGCCGAAGGATACCCGGACGAAGAAGCCCCACAAGGCCCCCGGCAAGACCAGCGTCAAGCCCGTGAAGGTCGAGGCGCGTCCCGCCGAGCCCGCGCCCAGGGCGCCGAAGGCCGAGGGCGAAGGCGCAGGTCAGGCCGCCGCGCGCAAGCGCCGCCACCGCTATCACAAGCCCCGGCCCCAGACCGGCGGGGAGAATAAACAGTAAGAAAACGCGCCGTGAAAACAATGTTTTTTCACGGCGCGTTTTCTGTTTTCAGTATTCAGAAAATGGCCGCGTTATTCGGCCGCGGCGGGCGATTTGGTCTCCGCGTTTTCTTCGGCTTTATCGTCTTTCGGCATGCCGGGGAAATTGTCAATCCGAAAACGGCCGCGCTCCGGCGCGCAGATCACGTCCTCCTTCAGCAGGAAGAAGGTGACCAGGTCATGGTAGGTGGAAAGCGAAACCACCCGCAGCCGCTTCGGGTCCGGAGAAAAACCGAAATAGCGGAACAGCTTGTCCATGCAGTTTTGCGTCATGCCCACGCGGTAGCGGCGCCGGCTCTCCACTTTCTTTCCGCCGATGCGCAGATCCACAACTTTCGCGCCCTTCTCCCAGCAGTCCCTGGCGTCCACATGCAGAAAGAAACCGCGGCTGTACTGAAAGGTGCCGCCCATGACGGATCCGTCCGGTTTCAGCGAGAAGAGGTACTGGAAGGAGTTTTTGATCTCGCTTCCGGTCAGTTCGACCAGCAGAAACTGATCGTCGAAGGGGTAGAGCTCGTTGAAGTCCCGCTCCGTCACCTCCGGCCCCAGTTCCTCCCGGCGCAGGCTGCCGGACTGGATCCACACGAAATCCGGCTTGTAGATTTCGGCAAAGGCGTCGGCGATCAGATTGCCCAGATCCGTCTCATAGAGGCGGCTCTTGTGGGTGTAGGTCCTGTCAAGGCGGCAGACCGTCAGGTCCTCCCGTCCGCCTTTGCGCTCGAAGACCACCTTGTCGGCCACTTCATCCATGTCCTCGTCGGGGCGGCAGATCTCCTCCGTGAGCGGGACCAGCTGCCACTGCCAGCTTTTCAGCCCGCCCTTCTCCGTGTCCACAACCAGGTCAAAACGGCCGATGTGCGTCGTGCCGTAGTTGGACTGGGCAATGGGGATTCCGTTCACGACCTCGGCCTCGTCCATCTTGATGTGGGTGTGCCCGCCGAGGATCAGATCCACATGCAGATCCGGCGGCAGGTTCTCCGCAAGCTCCCGATCCCCTTCTATGCCGTAGTGGCTCATCAGCACCACCAGGTCGATGTGCTCCTTCCGGTGGGCCTGAATCTCCTCCCGGATGGCCTCATAGCTGTCCCGGTAGACCAGCATGCTGCGGGAAAAGCCGTCGGTCAGGATCCCGTCGAAGAAGGCCTTCGGGATCAGCCCGATCAGCAGCATGTGCACGCCGCCCAGCTCCTGCACCAGGCTCGGCGTGAAGAGCGTGTGGTCAATGACATTGGTCTGGAAGTTCGCACAGAGCACCGGAGCGGACAGGCAGTCGCGGAAGACCATCAGATGCGCCAGGCCATAGTCCAGCTCGTGATTCCCCAGGGAAATGGCGTCCGGCCGCAGGGCGTTGATGAGCTCCACGGTGTTCTTGCCCTTGTAGTCGGAGCCCCAGATATCCTCCTGCAGTATGTCGCCGCAGATCCCGAAGAAGACCGGGCCGCGGCGCCGGGCTTTCTTGACGTAGCCCGACAGGAGGGAGATGCCCCCCTGCATGATCAGGTCCTGGTTGACGGTGAAGTTCAGGCTCCCGTGGAGGTCGTTTGCATGCAGGATCGTGATTTGTTTTTCCATTGGCCCAGTCTCCTGACAAATACGAGTGCTTTACCAAAAGGATACACTTTCCCGGGAAAAAAGTCCAGCGCTTTTTCCGGCAATTCTCCGCTTACGCCCCGCGGTGCGCCTGATACCGATGGACGCTGTCGTTACCACAAGCCCCTGCCCCAGACCGGCGGCGAAAGCTGATACGAATAAAAAGAACGCGTTGCATAATAGATAAGAATGGCCTGAATCTTGGATGATGCCGTAGGGGAGGGCCTTGTGCCCTCCCGGCGGCAGTTCCCATTATTACAGGAAAATAGTGAGGCGAACACGCAAAAATGTGCGGATTCGCCTCACTTTATTAATGCAATTAAACTCTGTCTGGCCGGGCGGGGTCGAGCCCCGCCCCTACGGCAAAAACGATCGTTCGCTTCTTTTGAGACGCTTCCGCTATTTTGCAACGCGTCCTTT
>CACZBB010000242.1:0-2741 GCA_902779245.1 uncultured Lachnospiraceae bacterium
GATCGCGCTGATCAGATAAACGAACTCATCCATTCCGTTGAACGGAACCAGAATCAGCAGCAGCGCCCCGCCGAGCAGGCAGAACAAGCCGATGATCAGGTAATTTCTCCCGGTCCGATTCCAGCATTTTTTGAAAAAAGCCCGCATCGCTTCTCCTTAATACCACGAAAAGCCCCGTTTCATCATGCGCCGCCCGGCTGTTCCGGCCATTTTTTGCGAAATGCATTTTCCGTGCGCTGCCGAAGACGGCGGTGTACCCGAAGCAAAACCCCGTAACCGACAAAAACCCCGAAGAAGCAAGGTCTGCATGCTTTCTTCGGGGTTTCTTCAGCCGATGATCGGACTCGAACCGATGACCTACGCATTACGAATGCGTTGCTCTACCAACTGAGCCACATCGGCGACTGACTAGATTATTATAACCGATCTTCCGCAAAATGCAAGCACTTTTTTGAAATATTTTTAAAAATTTCAATTTGTATATTTAAAATATCAAACAATCGCATTTTGCCTGCCTGCCTTCCGCCGGGAAAACGGCGAATCCCGACGAAAGGTAGGCAACAAGCTTCCGGACTTACCGGTCAAATCTCTTCAGCTGGTGAAGCTTGATGATGGCTTTGATGGACTCCCGGTAGGTCGGGCTGGTGGCGTAGCCCTCAAGGTAGGTGTCGATGATCTCGTCGATGGACATATCCTCGGGGATCGGGCCGACCATGGAGGTCTTGAAGTTCGCGAAGTCATCCATGCAGGCCTCGATGTCCTCATAGCTGCGCACCGGCTCATAGCCGAAAACGATCTTCCCGAGAATCGAATCGTATTGCGGAACGCGCACGGAGACGTAATCGCCAAGCCAGCCGCTCTTCCACAGGGCATTCCACATGGAAACGTTCATGGTTAGGACATTGTTCGTGGAGGGCGGGAGGCCATCATTAAAGGTGAGGAAGCCGCATTCCTTGATCGCCATCGCGATGACGATGGACTTCGGAAATCCGTAGGCCTCGAACTCCACCTGCGCCGCGCGATTCAGATACTCGCACATCTCCTGCCCGTTCGGGCGGCTGCTGAAAGCGCCAACCTCATTGTAGGCTTTCCAGGCAAGATCGTGGAGGCTCGGTGCCTGCGTGGTCTGGTATTCGCCCGTCGCGCGTAGGCCCTTCGCCTTTCCCTCCTGAATATAATGCAGATAGTACGCGGGAATATCCGCGAGCAGCTTCTTTCGCACCTTCGGATTCACCCGCCGATAGCACCACACGTCAAAGTCCTTTGACCCGCGCTGCCCTTCGGACATGCCGTTCTCGACAAAATACCGCAGAGCGCCGGCACAGTCCGTGCCGTAGACATTGGCCAGATTCGTATAGCGGTCCATATAGTCGTCGTAGCTGTAGACGTCCTTGTAGTCCACGCCCTCAAAGATCGTGACCGGTTTTTTGACGAGGTTCTTTTTGGCCTCGGCGCTTCCCCGTCTTAAGATCAGGAAGATCTGGTTCTTCTGGCTGTTCCGGGCCTCCGCGGAAAGTTTGACGCCCTTCTTCACATAATCACCCTCGACGGTCAGCACGTTCCCGTCCGCGTTCACCAGGTAAAAGCTGCCCTGCGCGGCCACGGGACGCCACCTTTGGGTATTCGCCGAGGTCCATGATGTCTGCGCGACCGTGCCGTCCGGGTAAACCGTCAGCACCTTCCGGCTCTTTTCCCCGACGATGCGGTAATATCCGTCGCTGCTGTAGAGGAAGGAGAAGCGCTGTGCCGCCGCATCGCTGTAATTCGACAGCAGCACCCTCGCGCCATTGGCCTTTGAAGATTTGCTGATGCCCGCGACCAGGCGGATCCTCGAAAGCGTGCGAAGGAAAAAGGTTCCGCTGAACGAAAGGTCCGGGACATTTGTCGCCGGAACCAGCGTAAATTCCGCCGTTTCCGTCCGCTTTTTATTCCCGGTCTGGATCTTCCCGGAATAATACTTGACATACCGGCCCTCTTCGCTGCGGAGGGTGATGAAGCCGTTTTTCAGGCAGGTGACCCGGAATTCGCTGCGGGCCTTTCCGCGCGCATAGATCCGAAGGGCCGCGCCGGAGCCGCTCTTCTCCAGGGCGGCGACCTTCTCGGACGCGCCGTTCGTAAGAATCCAGCCGCCGTTTTCACCCTTGTCAAAGCGGAAAATCTGATGCTCAAGCCGCATATACTGCGCGGGGATGATGGCGGTTCCGTTGAGCATCGCTCCGTCCACGGTACCAAGCACCATATTGGATGCGGTCTTCGGCACAAGCCGGTACCAGCCTCCTTCGACCGGAAATACCGGCTCCGCGTCCCCGGCCGTCTTCTCTTCCTTTCCGGGAAATGCCGGCTCTGCGTCCGCTTCCTCTTCGAGGACAGCTTCCGGCAGCGTCTCGCCGCTTTGGGCTTCTTCCGCGGTCCGGCTCTCCCCGGCGAGCTCATTTTCCTGGGCAAAGGCATCTTCCGTGTCCGTTTCCGGCACGATCTCTCTGGCAGGGAGCCCGGCGGCGTCCGGCGCCGGAAGGGGCTCCTGCTCTAAGGGCTCCTGTTCGGCGGACGCCGGCGAGGGTGTCTTAGATGAAGATGTCTGTCCGGAAGCCTCCTCGGTAAGGGTTTCCGGCGCGGAAGGTTCCGGGGCGGGGGCTTCCGTCTCCGCGGGGTTCTCATCCGGCGCGGCGTCCGGGTTTGCGGGGTGCTCATCCGGCGCGGCGTCCGGGTTTGCGGGGCTCTCTTTCGGCGCGGCGTCCGAC
>CACZBB010000242.1:2753-3610 GCA_902779245.1 uncultured Lachnospiraceae bacterium
GCGTCCGGCTCCGGATCGGTGGCTTCGCCGTTTCCGGAAGACTCCGTAACCGACCCGTCTCCGGAAGTCTCCGCGCCGGGACCCGCCAGCCCTTCGAAAGAAACGCTCTCCGACGCCTGCTCCGTTTCCGATACCGTCTGCCCGGAAATCGCTTTCGGGTACAGCTGCGCTGTGATGGCTTCCTCTGCGGCGGCACAGCCTTCCGCGGACGCGGCCAGGACCAGAGTCCGGCCGGCTTCCGGAACGAGAAGGGCGGCCACCAAAGTGACCGCCATCATCCAGTTGAAAAATCTATGCTTTTTCAAATTCGTCTCCTTAAATATCTCTCTTGGGAGCCGCTTCGATCGCCGCGAGGACGTTTTCGACGGCTTTGAGGGCTTCTTCAGGGGCTTCCTCCACATTTCCCGCATCCACAAGACCGGCGAGCTCCGGAAGAATCGGCAGCTCGGCCAGCACCGGGAGATTGTGCGCCGCGGCGGCTTCCGCGGTATGGCTCTCGCCGAAGATCTTAATCTTCCGTCCGCAGTCCGGGCAGGCGACATAGCTCAGGTTCTCGACGACGCCCAGAACCGGGATGCTCATCTTCTCCGCCATGCGGACGGCCTTCTCGACGATCATCGAGACAAGATCCTGGGGAGACGTGACGACGATGATGCCGTCAACCGGAAGCGACTGGAAAACCGTCAGAGGGACATCGCCCGTGCCCGGCGGCATGTCGACGAAGAGGACGTCGAGGTTTCCCCAAAGCACGTCCGTCCAGAACTGCTTCACGACGCTCGCAAGAACCGGGCCGCGCCAGATGACCGGCTCGCCGACATCCTCCATCATCAGATTCGTGGAGATCATGGCGATACCCG
>CACZBB010000243.1 GCA_902779245.1 uncultured Lachnospiraceae bacterium
ATGGGCGAAGCGGACAGCCGCCGGGAGGAAGTCCTTGCGGAGATCCGGGAAAAGCTGAGTTCCTCGGCAGTCGCCTTTCCGGGAGCCGAGGCTTTCCTGTCGCAATCTAACCTCAGCGCCGAAGCATTTCCCGCAGCTGCATCGGCGAACCCGAAAACCTCGGCAAACTCTTCCGAATTGCCAAAATCTAACGCGCCGACCGTTCCCGCAGCTGCTTCGGCGAGCCCGAAAACCTCGGCAAATTCTTCCGAATTGCCAAAATCTAACGCGCCGACCGTTCCCGCAGTTGCATCGGTGAACCCGAAAACCTCGGCAAACTTTTCCTCAGCGCCAGGATCGGCCGCGCACGGAGCTGCTTCGGCAAACCCGAAAGCTGCTGAAGTCTCCCCCGCCGCCGCGGCGATCGCCGCGCTTCTTTCGGATTCCGAGGCTCTGGAGGAGCTCGCTCTCACCGAGGACTCTCTTCTGGAGAGCTTCATGGAGACCGGAACACTGGAAATCCCGGACATAAAACGCCTCATCCTCGAGCGAAAGACATTTGCCGTCTATTTTGGCTCGGCCCTGCGCATGGACGGTGTCGACAGCCTGCTTGCGGGGCTCGACGCCTTCTTCCCCGACAAAACGTGGCCGGAGACATTTGCCGCGAGAATTTTTAAGATCACGCGGGAGGGGCACGAGCGGCTAACGTGGATGCGAATCACCGGCGGCGAGCTCGCCGTCCGGCAGGAGCTTAGCTACACTTCCGAGGACGAAAACGGCGAGCCCGAGGAGATCACTGAGAAAGTCAGCCAGCTGCGGCTCTATTCCGGTGGAAAATTCACGACGCTTCCGAAGGCGGAAGCCGGCTGCGTCGTTGCGGTGCCCGGTCTTACGAAAACCTACGCGGGGCAGGGGCTCGGCGCAGAGACGGACGGCGGCGAGGGACTTCTTTCACCGGTTCTGACCTGGCAGGTCACCCTTCCGCCAAATGTCGATCCCTTCCTGATGGTGCGGAATCTCCGGCTTCTCGAAGAGGAGGAGCCGTTCCTCTCGGTGGGCTACAACGAGCAGAAGCGCGAGATCACCGTGCAAATGATGGGCGAGGTGCAGCGGGAGATCCTGAAGAAAATGGTTCAGGACCGTTTTAACGTGGAGATCGGCTTCGGCCGCCCGTCGGTTATCTATAAGGAAACGATTGCCCGAACCGCCGAGGGCGTCGGGCACTTCGAGCCCCTCCGCCACTACGCGGAGGTACATCTGCTGCTGGAGCCGGGCGAGCCGGGGAGCGGGCTCGTCTTCGACACGCGCTGCCCGATCGACGTGCTGGCGCGGAACTGGCAGAGGCTTATTCTCACGCACCTTCGGGAGAAGCGCCATCGCGGCGTGCTCGTCGGCGGCGAGATCACGGACATGAAGATCACCCTCATCGGCGGGCGCGCGCACCTAAAGCACACCGAGGGCGGCGACTTCCGGCAGGCGACCTACCGCGCGGTCCGTCAGGGGCTCTGCATGTCGGAAAATGTCCTCCTGGAGCCATTTTACTCCTTTCAAATGGAGCTTCCGCAGGGCGCCGTGGGCCGGGCGATGTCCGACCTCTCGCAAATGGGCGCTGATTTTTCGGCGCCGGAGGCTGTCGGAACCCTGTCGATTCTGACCGGCAGCGCCCCGGTGCGGCTCTTTGGGGATTATTCCGAGAAGGTCGCGGCCTACACAGGCGGCGAGGGGCGGGTCACGACGGCCATCGGCGGCTGGCGGCCCTGTAAAGACGCGGCGGAAATTGTCGCGGAGACCGGCTACGATCCGGATGCGGACAAGCGGAACCCCTGCGGCTCGGTCTTCTGCGCCTACGGCGCGGGCTTTGTCGTGCCATGGCAGGAGGTTCGTAACTATATGCACGTGGACACCGGCTGGCGACCCGAAGCGGACTTTGACCCCTACGCCCAGACCGGCGGCGTGAGCCGAGCAGGTGCGGGCGCGGAAGAAGCCGAGGATTTTTCCGCCCGCGAGCGCAGGATCACGGCGGGCGAGGACGAGCTCATGGCGATCTTCGAGCGGACCTACGGAAAGATCCCGGACCGGCTGCAGAATCCGATGAACGTGCCGAAGAAGACCGTCGGGACGCCCGCGCCGAAGTACCGGAAGCCCAGGCCCCGCCCCGAAAAGGAATACCTCCTGGTGGACGGCTACAACATGATCTTTGCCTGGGATGAGCTGCGCGCGCTGGCCGAAAAGGATCTGAAGTCCGCGCGGGACAGGCTCCTCGACATGCTCTCGAACTACGCGGCGATCACAAAGCGCGAGCTGATCTGCGTCTTCGACGCCTACCGGGTCGCCGGTGGGACGGAGCGCATCTACAAACATCATAACATCTCTGTTATATATACAAAAGAAGCGGAAACCGCGGATCAGTATATCGAGAAGGCCGCCCACGAGCTGACGAAGCAGTACGCGGTCACCGTCGCGACCTCCGACGCCATCGAGCAGGTCATCATTTACGGCGCGGGGGCGCTCCGCCTCTCCGCGCGAAACTTCCTCGAAGAGCTCCGCGCCGCCGAAAAAGACTTCCGCGGATAGTTCCTCCGCGAGGATGTCATCACCCCCGGAGTGCAAAACACCATCGGGGAAGCGCTGAAAAGAAAACGATAGTTACAAGTCACTCCCGTGCCAAACACTCGCCCTAAAGGACTAGCTGCGCGTCGCTGTTTGGCACGGGCCAGTGACATAAATCAGCCTGTGTATGAAC
>CACZBB010000244.1 GCA_902779245.1 uncultured Lachnospiraceae bacterium
GAAGGTGTATCCCGTCGGCTGTTCCTCCCGGGAAGCCGCGGTGGGCGCTTCCTTCGTTTCGGGCTGTGTCTCAGGCTCTTGCTCCGCCGAGAAGATATCCCGGAGAGCGTTTGCCGTTCGGATCAGCCTTTCGCCGCAGGCGACCAGTTCATCGAGCACCTGCGACAGTTCATTCATTTTGCTCATCTTGATTTCCTCCTCGCCCTTCGCAGCAGCGGAGGGCTTTTTCTTTTTCCAGTTGTTGACGTGCCTGGTCTACAAGCCATCGGATAAATGTGCAGAGTGCTATGAAGGCGTCGAGCCTGTCCACTTCCGCGTCTCTGCCGGGCGGTTTGTTCTGCGTGACGTTCATGTCCGCTTCTCCTTTCCGGGAGGCTTCACTGCCTCTCCGGTTCCTAAAAGAGAAAACTCCCGCGAAATGCCGAAAAAAATATGAAGAAAATAAAAAAGCCCGCCGCTCTCTTTCAAATAGGAAGAGGACGACGGGCGTTTTCCATTTATAAATCTTTTTCTGAAATTGTTTCGGCAAAACAGGCTGCTTTTCTCTTTTAGGAACTGAGAAGGGAGCGCCCTTCATCTTTTAACGAAGGAGGATAAGCCTGTGGGAATCAGCAGCTTCAACAGTGAGGGCTACTACGACCCAGTTCCGCATGAGGCGCTTTCCAAAGTAAAAAAGGAAACGCGCGCATGGAGGCCGCTTGTGTATGTGGCGTCCCCGTTCGCCGGGGATGAAGCCCGGAACGCGGAGAACGCCGCAAGGTACTGCCGCTTCGCTGTGGACAGCGGAGCAATACCCCTGGCACCGCACTTGTTCCTGCCGAGCTTCATGTCGGAAGCGGAGGAGAGAGATGAAGCCATGTTTATGAATATGGTGTTCCTCGGCAAGTGCGAACAGCTGTGGGTGTTCGGAGACAGGATCACCGCCGGTATGGCCGCGGAGATCGCAAAGGCGGAAAAGCGTCAGATGCCGATCCGTTATTTTAATGAAGACTGTGAGGAGAAAGTCAATGTTAAGAGCAATTGAAACCGAGTATAAGGGCTACCGCTTCCGTTCCCGCCTGGAGGCGAGATGGGCGGTCTTCTTCGACGCCTGCGGAGTGAAATGGGAATATGAGCCGGAGGGCTTTGTGCTCCAGAACGGGCAGCAGTATCTCCCGGACTTCCTGCTCCACGACGTCACCTTCAATCACGCCGGCTACTGTGAGGGCAACGACCTCTATGTGGAGGTCAAAGGGAAAATGACAGCCGAGGACGCTGAGAAAATCAAGGGTTTTGCTTTCCCATTTGAAGATGAGGATTGGGATGCCGCGGAGATTAACCCTCTGCTGGTCGTGGGCAACATCCCCGCCGGGGACACCATCCGTGATCTGCAGGACGCCGTATTTGACGAGGGCTTCGGCGCGGCGCCTTTTGGAGTATCAGTTTTTAACTTTGAGACCATTGACGGCGACTACTTCGGCGCGATGCCGGGTGTCGGCAAAGACGGCAAGTTCCAGCTCTTCGGAGCGGACAGCAACTACACCTGCGACATGAACAAGGGCGCAACGGAGCGAGCATACCGTCTCGCTCGTCAGGCAAGGTTCGAGTACGGTGAAACACCGCGAGTGAGGGGGTACCGGAATGCGTAAGCTTGCATTCTGCTTCGGCAGCAGCCGCCAGGCCGCGACCTGGCGTCCCACGCAGATGACTCTTGAGGAACTGTGGGACAGACTGGAAAAGCCGCTGCGGACGCCGGAAACGACGGCGCAGTACCACAAGATGAAAAAAGGCGAAAAGGACGCCATCAAGGACAAGGGCGGTTTTCTGGCCGGGACGCTGAAAGGCTCCCGGCGCAGAAAGAATGAGGTTGTCAGCAGGTCCATGATCACCTTGGACTGCGACAAGCTCAATCCCGCCTTTTTCGACGAATATGAGTTTCTGAATCGGTATCTGTCGATAGTGTACACGACCCACACCCATCTGCCGGAGTCGCCCCGGGCGAGGCTGCTTGTGCCGCTTATCCGGGACGTTTCCCCGGAGGAGTTCAACGCCATCGCGCGATACCTCGCCGATGAGATTGGCATGGAGATGGTCGATCCCTGTTCCTTTGAGATCAACCAGCTCATGTACTGGCCGACCGCCGCCATCGACGGCGAGTATATCTGCCGCCGCTATGAAGGGGAGTGGCTCGACCCGGATGCCTTCCTTGCGGAGCATCCCAATTGGAAAGACTGCACGGCTCTGCCCACCGCGCCCTCTGAGAAAGAGGCAGTAGAGAAGCAACGCAAAAAGCAGGAAGATCCGCTTGCCAAAGAGGGAACCGTCGGACTCTTCTGCCGCGCGTACACGATCCAGGAGGCGATGCGGACGTTCCTTCCCGATGTATATGAGGAAACCGATGACGACAGCCGCTGGCGCTATATCCCTTCCGACAGTATGCCGGGTGTGGTGATCTATGACGATAAGTTCGCATACAGCCACCACGCTTCCGACCCTGCCTTCGGCAAGCTGCTGAACGCCTTCGATCTCGTGCGGACGCATTTGTTCGATGATGAAGACTCCAAAAAGTCATTCAACGACATGCTGGAATTCGCGGCGAAGGATGAAGCTGTGCGCGATCTGGGGCTTGAGGAGCGCCGGGAACGCGCCGGGGAGGATTTTGCCGAGGACGATGATGAGAATGACTGGAAGAAAAAACTGATGCGGCAGAAGAAATCCACCCAGCTC
>CACZBB010000245.1 GCA_902779245.1 uncultured Lachnospiraceae bacterium
GAAAGCCGAAGTCGTAGCGGGCTACGACAAGGTTTTCTGACGCAGACATCGGGAAAATAGACAAGCAAGATGTGCAAGTTATTTCGTGACGGTTCCTAACGTGCGGCTTTACAGAAAGAAGCTCTGAAGCGTCCGGTAGAGCTTTTGAGGGTCAATGGGCTTTGCGAGGTGCGCGTTCATGCCGGCGTCGAGGGACTGCCGGATGTCGTCCTCAAAGGCGTCGGCGGTCATCGCGATGATGGGCACCGTGTCGGCCAAGGAAAATGGCAGCTGCCGGATGGCGCGGCAGGCTTCGAGGCCGTTCATCGCCGGCATGCGGATGTCCATCAGGATGAGGTCATACGCACCGCCGGTCTCCTCAAAGCGCCGGACAGCCTCCGAGCCGTCCTTAGCCGTATCGGTGATGGCTTTCACATGCTCAAGCATTTTCTTGCCGATCTTGCGGCTGAGCTTGTGATCGTCCACGAGAAGGATACGCTTTCCGGAGAAATTAAAATCGTTCGAGTCCGCGGCCGGCCTTGCCGGCCCCGTGATGTTGAGGAAGGGAACCTCGAACGGAAGCGTTACGGTGATCTCGGAACCCTTTCCTTCGTGGCTGGAGGCGCTGAGCTCGCCTTCCATCGTGCGTACATAGCTGCGGACGATGGCCAGACCGAGACCGATGCGGTCATCGGATTTTTCGTAGACATCCACGGTTCCGGCCTCGGGGCCGAAATGCTTGCGGAGCTTTTCCTCGGACATTCCGCAGCCGTTGTCGGAGACAATAAACGTGAGGAAGATTCTCTGGCCGTCCCGGCGTCCGCCCGTCACGGCAAGGCGGATATTGCCGCCCTCGGGCGTGTAGAGGATGGCGTTTTCCAGAAGCTTTTGCAGGACCGTTTCCACACAGCTGCGGTCGGCAAGCACCTTCTCCGTCTCGAGACCGTAGGCTTCCACATGGAAATTCTGGTTTTTCTCCTGAAGGGCCGGCCGCAGCTCCTTCTCGAGCTCGGAGATCAGCTCGGAGATTTCCACGACCTCCGGCTGCAGGATCACCTGCTGCTCTTCGATCTGACGGAGCGCCAGGATCTCCTCGATGATCGAGCCGACATTTGCCGAGGATTCGGAGATCTCACGCATATACCGGGCGACGGCATCCCGGTCGCCAAGCTCGGTCCGGGCCAGATTGGTCAGCCCCGTGATCGCATTTAACGGCGTGCGGATATCCCGGCTGATGCGCGAAAGAAGGACATTTTTCTCGTCAAGAGCGTTTCGGGCTTTCGCGAGCGCTTCGGAAAGCTTGTCCTGCTGCTCCTTTTCCTGCTCGGTGAGCGCCGTGATGTCGGAAATGGTATGACAGAGCAGATCCTCGACTTTGCTGACGCGGCAGAAGGAGACGCGCTTGTAGAGACGGCGGCCTTTTTCCACGAAGCTGTACGTGCGTTCATAGAAGGGTGCGCCGGAGGCGGGAAGCTTTTCGGCGCGTTCAAGGGCATCAAGCTCGCGGAGAACCGCGCTGAGCTTCAGGGACGCGACCAGCGCTTCCCGATTTTCAAGATCCTGCTTTCCGGCAAAATAGGTTTCCATCGCGTTGTCATAGGGGAGTCCCTGACGGAGCGGGTCGCGGGACAGATGGCGGCGGAGCTCCGGAAGCGAAACGGAAAGTCCGGTGGAGGCATCGATGAGCGCAATATGCTCATAGGCATTCTCCGTGACGATCGTAAGCATTTCCTCAATGACCTTTTCGCGGTTGGTGTCGACGGTGTAGAGGATGGCTTCCACGTCGCCCGTATCCGGATTCCGGGCCATGTTTATGGAGGTCGTGATCCAGATCGGCCGCTCCTTGTCCATATAATACAAATGCTGGAGCGAATGGTTCGGAAAGCCCTCCGCAAAGCTCATGAGGAGCTGGCCGCGGGAGAACAGGCTGCTGAAGCGTTTCTCGTCGCGCAGCGTTCCGCAGTGTTCGGAGGCATATTCGAAAAATTCGTCCACGGTCTTCGGAATCTGGTTGCGCAGACGACCGGAGGCCCGGCCGAGAACCTGTGGGTTAAATTCATTTTTTGTCAGGTTCATTCGGTAGAGGCCGAGGGCGTAGGGAGAAACGCCGCTCATCAGCGTGATCTGCGCGTGATAGTGGTTTCGGATCCGGGCTTTTTCCTTATAGCTGTCGGTGGTGTCGGTTATATAAATAAGGAAGGTTTCCCGTCCTTCGAAATCGGCTTTTTTTCCGTTGAAGCAGTATTCACGGCTGTAAGCCGGGAAAAAATGGCTCCAGTGCAGCGGCTGGCCGGTGCGGATCTTCCCGGAAAGCGTCTCGGCGGCCTCCGGGTCGACGGTCTGAAGAAAGTCCCGGAAGGACCTGCCTAAGAGGCTGTCGCGAAAGTCGGAATCTTCCTTCACGGGGGCGTCGTGGTCGGAAAGCGCGGCGGATGGCGGAAAGAAAGCAGCCATACGGCTGCCCGCATAAAGGATGTTCAGGCTTTCAAATTCGAGCACGAGGATACCTGTGCCCGAATTCTCGACAATCAATTGGAAGATATCGATGGTTTCAGCACTGTTTTTCATGGCATTTTCCCCTGCTTTCAAAATTGAAGGAACAACGCCCTTCAAGGCACGTATTATTAAAAAAGTATCAGACTAATTGTATCACAGGAAAAGAGAAACATCAATATTCAAAAAATAAGGAAAATATGTTTCCGGCGCCCGC
>CACZBB010000246.1 GCA_902779245.1 uncultured Lachnospiraceae bacterium
AGGCATGGACTGTTTTCTGTACACTGAGGCGTGCCATCGCCCGCAGGGCGATTTCATTGCAAAACGCCTTCGTTTCTGGTCACCGTGTGACCAGAAACAAAACGATTGACCCCAATTAACCGTAAAGGACATTAAAGAATGAATAATAAGGAAATTATGGATATGGCGGAGCAGTATGTGCTCCACACCTACAACCGCTTCCCGATGGCCGTTGATCACGGGGAGGGTGTGAAGGTATATGACGCGGACGGAAAGGAATATCTGGACTTCATGGCCGGCATCGCGGTCCATGCCCTGGGCTATCAGCATCCGGCGTATAATGAGGCTCTGGAAACCCAGCTTCACAAGGTTCTTCATATTTCGAACCTTTATTACCATGAGCCGCTGGCTCTCGCCGCAAAAGCGCTGGTCACCTCCACCGGTCTTTCGAGGGCATTTTTCACCAATTCCGGTGCGGAGGCGATCGAGGGCGCGCTTAAGGCCGCGAAGAAATACGCCTTCACGCGGGACGGTCATGCCGGCCATGAGATTGTCGCGATGCGGCAGAGCTTCCACGGACGCACCGTCGGGGCGCTCTCCGTCACGGGCAATGCCCATTATCAGGATCCGTTCCTGCCGCTGATGGGCGGGGTGCGCTTTGCGGACTTCAACGATCTTTCGTCCGTGGAGGCCGCGGTCAGCGAGAAGACCTGCGCGATCCTTCTGGAAACGGTGCAGGGAGAGGGCGGGATCTATCCGGCGGATCCGGAGTTCCTTAAGGGCGTCCGGAAGCTGTGCGATGAGAAGGATATCCTTCTGATTCTCGATGAGATTCAGTGCGGCATGGGCCGGACGGGCTCTATGTGGGCGTATGAGCAGTACGGCATTCTGCCGGACATCCTGACGACCGCCAAAGCGCTTGGCTGCGGCGTGCCGGTGGGCGCTTTTGTTCTTGGGGAGAAGGCCGCGAAGGCCTCGCTCGTGCCCGGAGACCACGGAACCACCTACGGCGGAAATCCGTTTGTTTGCGCGGCCGTGGCGGCTGTCTTTGATATTTTTGAGAAGGAGCATATCGTCTGGCGGACAAGGACGGCGGCAGCCTATCTTGAGAAGAAGCTTGACGAGCTTATGGCGGCTCATCCGGAGCAGATCAAGGCGCACCGGGGGCTTGGGCTGATGCGCGGGCTGGCGCTCGCGGAGACCTGCCCGGCCGGGAAGGTGGCATCGCTGGCTCTTGAGAAGGGACTTCTGATTATTACCGCGGGGGGCAACGTTCTCCGCTTTGTCCCGCCCCTGATTATCGAATCGGATGATGTCGATCGGGCCGTCGCGATTCTGGAGGAGTGCTTCCGGGAGCTGGAGGCGTAACCGCCGCCGAGTACATGAATTATACAGGAAGGATGGAAGGCACGAAACAAGCCCTCCATCCTTCCTTTTTTTGCCGTGCGGCGGGAGGAAAGCGTATAAAGCTTGCGGGGGCTGGCCCGGAAGGACGGAAGGCGTGAAAACCTGAATCGGATCCTTACGAGCGAGGCGGAAGATCGATGACCGGAAGGATCGGAAGAGCAAATCAGCAAGTTCAATTTTTGGTGATATCAGTAGGCTGCTTGGTTTTTTAATAATGTAATAGCGTCACATGATATAATCTCTCCGAACAATACAGCAAACCGGTGAAGCGAACATTTGACATCACATTAAGAAACGGTATCGATAATCAGGGAAGAAGATACCCCCGAATAATCGTTTCTATTTGTCTTGTTCCGAATTTGACAGAATCCGATTCTACTGTGAAAAGAAAATTCACGCCCGGAAGAAAGCCATTTGCCAGATAACGAGAGTATTTAAAGGTAAAATTCAAAACATACTGTGGATCGCTCATCATACCAAAGTGTTCCCATATAATTTTCTGACGTTTGGATACGTTGAGAACTGTGAAATCTGGACGAATTTTTTTTCCGTCAATGAGAAGAGGTTCTTCATAATGATACGGAATGTTGTATTTGTTGAGGGCATTCGCGATCAAGACTTCGGATTTCGAACGCATGATTTCGCCTCGATCGGAAAGAAGCTCTTCATCTCCGGATAAGCTGGAAGGTTCAAAAGTTTGTTTTTGCCAAGCCTCTGCAAATTGTTCGTCCGTACAAACTATAGGTTTGATTTTTTCTCTTTTGAATGAATGTATGGATTCTAAAGTGGACTCCAGGGGAGATGTTAGATAGAAATTCCGAAGTGTGCAGAGCAGGTTCTGTTCCTTAGATGCACGTCGAATAAATTCCTGCGCGTACTCTTTTTGTGCCAGAGAACAAACCAAGGGGTCTTCACTTAGCTTAAGGTATTTGCCGTTAGAGGAGGTTGTGTCGTCTTTTAAATAGTAATGGATGGCTTGGTGGACTTTTGTCGCTCGAAGCTTTCCTGACGGGGCGTTCATTAGAGTGTTCTTCGCTTCCTGAATTACATCATCGAGGTAATTGAGTCGTTTGGGGATGTTAGCTGCAAGTTCGTTCATAATAGCTCCTTTCTAATGCGTTTAATATATCCTTGATTTGTGTTGTTCATCTTCCGAGCATCCCGTGGAGATTGGCCCGGAAGAATGGAAAGCGTGAAATCTTGAATCTGATCATTCCATAAATCTTGCGGAGGCTGGGCCGGAAGGACGGAAGGCGTGAAAACTTGAATCGGATCCTTCCGTGATCGGTGGGGGAGCGACAC
>CACZBB010000247.1 GCA_902779245.1 uncultured Lachnospiraceae bacterium
AAGAAAAATTTGTCGTTAACTATAAAACCACTCTGCCTACCATCTTACCACAAAATCCCCGTCTATACCAGAACCGAGTATTCATTCTGAAGAAACACCGCGGCCGGGCATTACTCTTTATTCACGTTATAAAGAAAATGTATAAATTTACTAATCTTCATTCTTTTTCTTTGTTTTCTTTGTGAAAAAATGATATAATTTTATAAACAAAATGGTTCGGATAAAACCATTTGCCGTGATCGATGTCTGCATTTGTCAAAAGAAAGGTAAGAATACTATGAAGAAAAAGAAACTCAGCACAATTTTATCTCTGGCTCTTTCGGGCGTTCTGTTTTTGGGCGGCTGCGGGAGCACGGCGAGCAGCAGCTCCGGGGCGGATCCCACGCCGACGGTCAGCTCGCCGGCGGCAAGCGTTTCGGAGAGTTCCGCGGCAAGCGTTCCGGAAAGCTCCGCGGCGAGCGTTCCGGAGAGCTCCACAGCGAGCGTTTCGGACAGTTCCGTCCCCGGCAGCGATGATTCCTCGCCCGTCGACCCCTCGAAGCTCAAATGGTGGCAGGATACGATCGCGTACGAGATCTACGTGCGGAGCTTTAAGGATTCCGACGGCGACGGCTTCGGAGACCTCAACGGCATCACCTCCGAGCTCGATTATTTAAAGCGCCTCGGCGTCGGGGCGATCTGGCTCACCCCCTGCTATGACTCGCCGCAGGCCGACAACGGCTACGACATTGCCGATTACTACAAAATCGATGAAGAATACGGAAATATGGAGGACATGGACAACCTGATCGAGGAAGCCGACAAACGCGGCATCAAGATCATCATGGACCTTGTTTTCAACCATACCTCCAATGAAAATGCCTGGTTCGAGGAGTCCCGGTCGGGCAAGGATAATCCAAAGAGCGACTGGTACATCTGGGCGGATCCAAAGGAAGACGGCAGCGCCCCGACAAACTGGCGGAGCATTTTCAGCGGTTCGGCCTGGGAGTATGACGAGAGCCGCGGTCAGTATTATCTCCACACGTTCCTCAAAGAGCAGCCGGATCTTAACTGGGAAAATCCGGAGGTTCGGAAGGCGCTCATCGATGTCGCGAATTACTGGGTCGATAAGGGCGTCGGCGGTTTCCGCATGGACGCGATCACCTACATCAAAAAGCCCGCGCTTACGGACGGCGAGCCGGATTCCACCGACGGTCTGGTCGGCATCCACGGGATGACCGCCAACACGGACGGTATTCTTGATTTCCTCCACGAATTCAAAACAGCCGTTCAGGACGGCACGGATATTTTCACGGTCGGTGAGGCAAATGGCGTTTCCGCGGAGGAGCTTCCGGACTGGGTCGGTCCAAAGGGCGTTTTCGACATGGTTTTTGAGTTCAACCATGTGGTCATTGACCTTCCGGACGAGACAAACTGGTGCGAGACAAGAGACTGGACGCTTCCGGATCTGAAAGCGCTCTTTACCGCGAGCCAGAAGACGACAACGGAGATGAACGGCTGGTATCCGATGTTCCTTGAAAACCATGACCAGCCAAGATCGATCAATCATTTCCTGCCCGCCGACGCGGACCGTGTTGCCGGAGGAAAGGCGCTCGCCACGCTCATGCTCACGATGCGCGGAACCCCGTTTATCATGGAAGGCCAGGAGCTGGGATTTGTCAACGTGGATTGGACATCCATCGACGACTACAATGATATTTCCACCCGAAATCACTATGACTTCGCCGTCAAGGCCGGTTACACCGCGGAGGAAGCTTTGGCGGGCGTCCACCGCTTCGCGCGCGACAGTGCCCGCACCCCGATGCAATGGGATGCCTCGGCAAATGCCGGCTTTACGACGGGAGAGAATCCGTGGCTGCCGGTTTACGATGATTACGAAACGTACAATGTTTTATCGGAAATGGACGATCCGGATTCGGTCCTGAACTATTATATCGAGCTTTCTCACATCCGAAAGGACCATGATGAGCTGCGGGAGGGTGATTACGACGAGCTCTTCCACGAGGACGAGAAAATCTTTGCCTTCACGAGAACCAGCGATGCCGGAAAAGCGACCATCCTCATCAACTTCTCCACAGAGGAGGCTGCCTACGATGCCTCGGTCGTCGAAAACGCCCGGATCATCGCCGACACGCACTCAGAAAATGTAAAAGGGACCCTCGCCCCGCTCGAAGCCGTCATTTTCGAGGAATAACCGAAAAAAGCTCCACGGAAGACCCTCCGCGGTTCACTGTCCGCGTGTTTGAGAGCGCATCCTTCGGGGTGCGCTTTCTTTTTGATATTCGATACTGGGAGACGTCATGGAGACAAGAATCGCGATTTTAGGAATTATAGTCGAGGATCCGAATTCGGCAAATGCCGTCCACGAGCTTTTGCACGACGCGGCTTCTTATATCATCGGGCGTATGGGAATTCCGTACCACGAGCGGAAGATCAGCATCATCAGCGTGGCGCTGGACGCGCCAAATGACGTGATCAACTCGCTCGCCGGCAGGCTTGGGAGCCTCCCCGGCGTCAGCGCCCGGGCGGTGTACGCGAAGCGTTGAGGAATCGTTTCTGGTCACACGGTGACCAGAAACGAAGGCGCTTTGCAATGAAATCGCCCTGCGGGCGATGGCACGCCTCAGTGTACAGAAAACAGTCCATGCCTTAGCATCCAGCAGAAACGTCCGTGCCTTAGCATCCA
>CACZBB010000248.1 GCA_902779245.1 uncultured Lachnospiraceae bacterium
AGAAGAAATTACGGCAAATTCCGCGCCTCCTCTGCCGGAGACAAAGCCTTACTCCCGTCCCGCGGATCCTTTGGAAAAAACCGTTCCCGGCCGGCTCGGGATCCTCGGCGCGACCCCGCTCAATCTCAGCACCGCGAAGCCCTTCGAGCGTCTTTCCGAGGCTCTCGGAACGGACGATCTTCTCTGCTACGGCACGGCGGGCGGACTAAAGGCCGTCGCACTTGCGCATACTGCCGAAAAAAATGTTGTCCTTTCGCCCTCGGGTCTTGCCGCCGCAAAAAAGCTGCAAATGCTTTTCGGAACGCCCTACGAGGTCACCTGTCCGCTGCCTGCGGAGACTTTTCCGGCTGCGCCAGAGAAAGCAACAACATTTGCCGGAAAGCGAGCGCTCGTCGTCCATCAGCAGGTTCTGGCCAATGAAGCCCGCCGGCGGCTTTTTTCCGCCGGCTGCGCCTCCGTCACCGTCGCGACCTTCTTTAAACTCGAAAAAGAGCTCGCCGCCCCCGGCGATCTGCATTTGTCGGAGGAAAATGACCTCTGGGTACATATGCCGCATTTCGCGGTATCCGGAGAATGCGCAGACCTGGAATAATCCGCCCGTCCTCCGGCTTTTCCTTTTCGTACAAGACCGCCGTTTTGCGGGCTTCCTGTATGAATTCCGCTGCCCTCACGTTTGGCTTTTTCGTACAAGACCGCCGTTTTGCGGGCTTCCTGTATGAAAACGGCTTTCCGCCCCCCGATGAAAGGAGCGAAGATTATGACAAATGTCCCCACCAAGAAGATCCGGCTCTTCGGCATCGTCCAGGGCGTCGGGTTCCGGCCATTTGTGAGCCGGGTCGCGGACCGCTGCGGCATCCGGGGGAGCGTCGCGAACAAGGGCTCGTACGTGGAGGTCTTCGCGCAGGCGCCTCCGGAGAACCTTGCCTCCTTCCTCACCGCCCTGGCCAACGAAACCCCGGAGCGTTCGGTGGTTCTGAAGACCGAGATCTCCGACTGCCAAAAACCGGCCTTTGACACCTTCGAGATCATCGAGAGCGAGAAGGAAGCCGGCGATATCTTCGTCTCGCCGGACATCGCGACCTGCGGCAAATGCAAGGCGGAGCTTTTCGATCCGACGAATCGCCGCTTTCTTCATCCGTTCATCAACTGCACGGCCTGCGGCCCGCGTCTCACGATCCTCGACGCGATGCCCTACGACCGCGAGCGGACCAGCATGGGCGAATTCCCGATGTGCCCGCAGTGCGCGTGGGAATATACACACGCCGAAACGCGCCGCTACGATGCGCAGCCCGTCTGCTGCAACGACTGCGGCCCGGAAGTATATCTTTTGAAAAAGTCCGCCCGGCTATCGACCTCAGCTCCGGCAGACCTCCGAAATCCTCCCGAAAGCCGCAGGCAGCTCTTAGCCGCGGAAAACCAGGAAGCGCCGGATCCGCATCCCATCCGCGGGCGGGACGCGATCCTCGCCGCGCGGGCAGCCCTCGCGGCGGGAAAAATCGTCGCCATCAAAGGCATCGGCGGCTTTCATCTGGCGTGCGACGCGACAAATGAAGCCGCGGTGGCGAGACTCCGCACCCTCAAGCGCCGCCCCATGAAGCCATTTGCCATCATAGCCAGGGATCTTGACGCGGTTCGCCGCGAATGCGTCCTCGACAAATGCATGGAAGCCGAGCTTGACAACCACCAGAAACCGATCCTGCTGCTTCCGCGGCGGCCGGGCGGAAAGCTCGCCCCCTCCGTCGCGCCCGACAACCCGAACGTCGGCGTCATGCTTCCCTACGCCCCGGTGCAGATGCTGCTTTTCGATTATCCGGATCCGGCCCTCGAAAGGCATTCGATGCCCGATTCGCCGGAGCTTTCGAACGAATTCGGACGGTACCTGCCCACGGACTGCCTCGTCATGACCAGCGGAAACGTCTCCGGGGCGCCGATCTGCCGGACGGACGAGGACGCCCTCGCCGAGATCGCGGAGTTTACGGATCTCATCCTCTCCCACGACCGGAAGATCCGGCTGCGGGCGGACGACTCCGTGATGGATTTTTATCGCGGAAAGCCCTACATGATCCGCCGCTCCCGCGGCTACGCGCCGCTGCCGTTCTGGATGCCGGCGGAAGCCGCGGCGGATTCTCCGGTTTCTCACGCGGTCCTGGCCATCGGCGGCGAACTGAAGAACACCTTCTGCGTCGGCAAGGGGCAGCTCCTCTACCCCTCTCCTTACGTCGGGGACATGGAAGACATCCGCACCGTGGAGGCTCTCCGCGCCTCCGTCCGGCGGATGTGCGAGCTTCTCGAGGCCGAACCGGAAATCGTCGCCTGCGACCTCCACCCGAAGTACAACACCTCGGCGGTCGCCCGCGAATTCGGCCTGCCGGTTCTGGAGGTGCAGCACCACTACGCGCACATCCTCTCCTGCATGGCGGAAAATGGCCATAAGGATCCCGTCATCGGCGTCTCCTTCGACGGAACCGGCTACGGCTCCGACGGCACGATCTGGGGCGGAGAATTCCTCGTCGCGGATCTTCACGGCTTCACGCGGGCCGGCAGCATCCGTCCCTTCCCGCAGGCCGGCGGCGATGCCTCCGCGAAGGAAGGCTGGCGCATCGCGATGTCCATGATCAACCGTCTGTATGCAAAAGAGGAAGCTCTGCGCATTGCAAAAGAGCTGGAGCTCTGCACGCCTCTTGAGGCCGCGCTTAACCGGCAAATGATCGGGAAGCGGATCAATACGGTGACTTCGACGAGCGCCGGACGGCTGTTTGACGCCGTTAGCGCCATTCTCGGCATCCGCCGCCGCTCAACCTACGAGGGCGAGGCTTCGATCACCCTCCAGTTCCGCGCCGAAGCTTGGGAAAAGGAGCATCCGCGGGAAAAATTCCCCGCGCGGGGCGGAGCCGAAGACATACCTGAAGCTCCGGATCCCTTAAGCGAAGCGGAGGCTCCCGGCAAAGCTCCGGATACCCGGTTAATCCTTCCGGACACCCCGAGCGAAGCGGAGGATCCCGAAGCGGAGGATCCCGATCAGCTTTCATCCATGGATTTCTTCTATCTGCCGACCGATCATTTGTTCCGGGAAATCCTCGAAAGAAAGCTCGCCGGGGAAGACATTTGCCGACTTGCTTATTTCTTCCACGATACGCTCGCCAGCCAGATCACTGCCGCCGTACGCCGGATCTCCAATGAAACCGGGCTGAAAACTGCGGCTTTAAGCGGCGGGGTCTTCCAGAACAAGCTGCTGCTTCGGCTCTGCGATAAGCGGCTCGAGGCGGACGGCTTCACCGTCCTCCGCCACAGCCTCGTCCCGCCCAACGACGGCGGCATCGCCCTCGGCCAGGCCCTCGCCGCCATGGCCAGCCTGACAGCGGCGCGCTAAATGAGATATACGTGAGACCTAAGTGAGACGGGAAATCTTCCATTATTGAATGAACGCTGTGTTAGCCAGTGTCCGGCTCGGTCGTGTACAGTAGCAAAAAATCCCCAAAAGCCCTATAAAAGTAAGGAGGTATTTAAAATGTGTGTTGGACTTGCAGCGAAGGTTGTGAACATTAAAAACGGCATGGCGCTCGTCGATGCCGGCGGGGCTAAGCGCGAGATCTCCGCGCAGCTCCTCGAGGATCTTGAGCCCGGCGATTACGTGATGGTCCACGCCGGCGTCGCCATCGCCAAAATCACGGACGACGATGACGACGAGACCGACGCGCTTCTCGATGAATTCTGCGCCAAAGCCGAATAAGGGCTGCGGCAATAAAAAGAGGAAAAACCCATGCAAGAAATCAATACTGCCCCCAAAAAACGCCGCACGGCCCGGGAGATCATCGAATCCTACGACGGCCCGAAGCTCCGCATCATGGAGGTCTGCGGCACCCACACCCACGAAATCTTCCGGCTGGGCATCCGCTCGCTCCTTCCGCCCTCCATCGAGCTCATTTCCGGGCCCGGCTGCCCGGTCTGCGTGACCCCGGTCAGCTTCGTCGACGAAGCCATCTACCTCGCCCTTGAAAAAAAGGCCGTCATCTGCACCTTCGGCGACCTCATCCGCGTGCCCGGCACGAAGATGAGCCTCGCCGGCGCGCGCGCGGAGGGCGCGAAGGTCCGTATTGTCTACGCCCCCGGCGACGCCGTGGACGTGGCAAAGCAGAATCCGGACAGCGAGGTCGTCTTCCTCTCCGTCGGCTTTGAGACGACCACCCCCGCCGCCTGCCTCGCCGTAAAACGCGCGATGGAGGAGGGCGTGAACAATTTCTCCGTCCTCACTGCCAATAAAACCATGCCGAACGCCTATCTGGCGCTTAAGGGGAGCGCCGACGCCTTTCTCTACCCCGGCCACGTCAATGCCATCACGGGGGAGACGGAATGCGCGCGGCTCGCGAAGGAAAATGGCATTTCCGGCGTTATTGCCGGCTTTACCGCCAAAGAACTCCTCGCCGCATTTGCCGTGATCATTGAAAAATCTAAGGAAGGAAAGCCCTTCTTCGTCAACTGCTATCCCCGCGTCGTCCGTCCGGAGGGCAATCCGATCGGCCTTCGCGAGATCGAGGAGGTCATGGAGCCCTGCGATTCCGAATGGCGCGGCCTTGGGGTCATCCCGATGTCCGGCCTTACGCTCCGGGAAAAATACGCGGCTTACGACGCCAGAAAGCACTTTTCACTTCCGAAGATCGAAGGACGTCCCAACCCGGCCTGCCGCTGCGGCGAGGTCCTTCAGGGAAAATGCCGGCCCTCCGACTGCAAGGTGTTCGGCAGGGGCTGCACCCCCGAGCATCCCATCGGGGCCTGCATGGTCTCCAGCGAGGGAGCCTGCGCCGCCTACTACCAGTACGGGATGCAGGATCTCGATGGCTGAAGCTTCAAGGCCGGTTTCTGGTCACACGGTGACCAGAAACGAAGGCGTTTTGCAATGAAATCGCCCTACGGGCGATGGCACGCCTCAGTGTACAGAAAACAGTCCATGCCTTAGCATCCAGCAGAAACGTCCGGTGGACGTTTCTGTCGGAGTGGACTGTTTTCTGT
>CACZBB010000249.1 GCA_902779245.1 uncultured Lachnospiraceae bacterium
CGTCGTTCCTGTTGTACGCCAAAGTGAGGTCATAATTGCCGTTCTGCACCTGCCGGGCCGCTTCCGTAAGCTCGCGCAGAGGCTTCGTAAGGCGGCTTGCAAAACGCAGCATGACCGCGCAGGAAACGGCCAGGAGCACGAGTGCCGCAATTAATATATTCCAGATCATGTGCATCCATCGGCTGTCAATCTCAGAAACAGGCGCCGCGACATACAGCCGCATGCCGTTGCTCAGCGAAACCCAGACCGCTTCCTTGTCGACGCCTTTATAGTTATACCGGATATGGTTGCTGCCGATGAATTGCTCGGGGTCGCTGATTGCGGTTGTTTCCAGATATAATTGCTCGGAATCGATTTGCGGATGATAGAAGACCGTTGAGTTTTCATCAAGGATAAAAGCATACCCTGTCTCAAAGATGTTAATCGTGGCCACCTCCCTGGCCAGCATCTCATAATCGATTTCTATGCCGATCACACCGACAAACCGGTTTATCCAGTAAACAGGAACATTGTAGGAAATAACGCGGGTCCCCAGATTTTCCGTAAAGTACGGAGGAAGCCAGACGCCTTTCCCGGTCGCTTTGGGAACAGTAAACCACACGAGCCTCGACGTATCGGTTGTGTCATACTGGCTGATATCCGTCACCTCATGCTCCTGAAAACCATTTCCATCCTGATTGACATACCAAAAGCCCTTTACATCAGAAGAAACTTCCGGATCGATTCTGAAATAATAGGTGAGGACGCCATTTGTATGATAGACAATTCTTTCAAAGAGATTGCGGGTACGCTCAACCTGAGCTTCAAGGCCTTCAAAAGGCATGCCGTCAAAGCTGCCCTGCACAAGTGTCGAGACGGTTTCAACGGAATGCTCGACACTTTCAAAATAGGTTTCCAGGTTCATGGCGCCGGTTTTCGCCGTCAGATGAAACATCTGGTCCGCATCGTTTCTTCCCAGTCTTTGAATGGAGATAACGCCGATGGCCGTCGCAATGCTTAGCGCAATAAGAGTCGTGCAGAGTGTCATGACCGTGATTTTTGTCCGGATCGATTTCATCGGATATTAACTCCTTTGCATCAGTTTCTGGAAGTTTCTTCTCATGAACAGGATCCGCGTATCGACGCGTTAAACGATTGATGTATAGATAGGCTTATTATAACACTTATGATCCGAAAAAACCAGTCCCTACGTAATTGACGCAATTCATTCGTTTCTGGTCACACGGCGACCAGAAACGAAGGCGTTTTGCAATGAAATCGCCCTGCAGGCAGCTATGTCCCTTGCTCGGCTCTGTGAATACTTCGGAGGCACCCATGTATGGGTGCCTCCGCGCGGTTTCCGTCTTCAGGTTTTGAGTTAAGGCTGCGCTGTCCCTTCAGTAAAGGGTCTTTTCCATCCGATCGTATTCTTCAAAAAGCTTCAGACAGGCGCTTCGGTCAATCTCCTCGAAATACCCCGTGAGGGTTTCCCGCCCGCCGAAGATATCGTCGAACGCCTCGTCGCGGAAGCCGATCTTCGCGTTGTCCTCGATCGTGCATCCATAGTATACTTTTTCGATATTCGCCCAAAGACAGGCGGCGAGGCACATCGTGCATGGCTCTCCGGTCGTATAGAGTTCGCAGCCGTCAAGGTCGTAGGTATCCAGGTTTTGTTCTGCGTCACGTATGGCGGCAATTTCCCCGTGGCAGGTAGAATCATCATTTGTCAGGACGCAGTTGTGCCCGCTGCCGACGACCTTGCCGTCCCTGACGATCACGCAGCCGAACGGCCCGCCGTCGCCGTTGTAGATCCCCTCCCTCGCCTCGTCCACGGCCATCTGCATATAGGCGTTTTCGGCCTTCCAGGAAACCTCGGGCGCTTTTTTCTGCTTCTGTCCTCCGCAAGCCGAGATGACGAATGCAAGAAGAAAAGTGAAAAGCACAAAGCTCCGCCGTCTTTTTCCTGACAAAGGTCTCTCAATCCGTTTCATAACCATCTTTTTCGTCCTCACAAGCCCTCCGCAAAAAACGTGCAGGCGCTTCAGAATTTTCTCGCGGCTTCAATCATCCGTGGCGCGGTTTCGCGAAGAACCGGTAAAAAATGCTCATTGATTTTGTTCTGGATGGGATTCTCTCTCTTTTTCATTGATATCCTTTTCCGGCAGCACGTAGCTTAGAACGAGGGCGATGACAAAAACCACGGCAACAGCATTTTGGGAGAAGATGTTCTGCAGGATCTTAGGGAAGGCTTTCCAGATTTCCGCCTCCGCGGGCGATGTGAAGCCGACCCCGATCGCCAAAGACAGAGCCGCAATCGTCATATTTCGCTGTGTAAATCCGCATTTCGCGATCATCTGCATGCCGGAAAGAAGGATCTGCCCAAACATCATAAGCGTACAGCCGCCGAGAACGGGCTCCGGGATGGAGGCGAAGAATCTGCCGATCGGCGGGAAAAAGCCCGCAAGAATCATGATGGCCGCGCCGGTCATGATGGTAAAGCGGTTCACCACCCCCGTCATCGCGATCAGGCCGACATTTTGTGAAAATGAAGTCACGGGCGGACAGCTGAACATCGAAGAAATCGCGGAAGCATAGCCGTCCACGGCGAGCGCTCCCGCCGTCTCCCTGTCCGTGGCTTTTCGGTTCAGTCCTCCCGACACC
>CACZBB010000250.1 GCA_902779245.1 uncultured Lachnospiraceae bacterium
AAACATCACCGATGGTTTCCGCGGCGGAGACTAAAAAGATCAAAGCTGCCGAGAGTATCGCCCCCGAGTGGAACTACGGCACAAAGATCATAAAGTGCGGAAGCGAAAAGGCTCCACCGGAAAAAAGATTACCGAATTCAACCTTTCCCAGAAAAACCGACAGCAGGTATCCAAAGATCAGGCCCGCCAGAACGGACAACTGTTTCAGGTACCCTTTGGCAAATACCATCCATGCAAGGCAGACTGCCAGCGTAAAGGCGCCGATCAGAAGGTATACCGGCGAACCGTAATCGTCCGTGTATCCCCCGCCGAAGGCTCGCGCGCCGGTCGGGAGAAGGGACAGCCCGATACCGGTCACCACGGTGGCCGCGACGATCGGCTTGATGCATCGGACAAGCCGCCGGGCGAAAAGCCCGAGTGTTCCTTCCAGAAGACCGCCGACCAGGACCGCTCCGACCACGGCCGGGTAGCCGTAAACGGACGCCACCAGGCAGAGGATCGTCACGAACGTAAAACTGACGCCCATCACGACCGGCAGCCGGGATCCGATTCTCCAGACAGGATAAAGCTGGAGAATCGTCGCGATTCCGGCCACGAACATCGCGTTTTGCAGCAGCATGGCCGTCTGTTCCCGCGAAAGCGCCGGCTGTGCACTTGCCGCGATCATGGTGATCGGCGTCAGGTTGGCAACAAACATGGCCAGCACATGCTGAAGGCCAAAGGGGATCGCCCTGCCAAGCGGAACCCTTCCGTCAAGCTTAAAGATATTATCTATCTCCGGATTCATGTTTCCGCCTCTCTTTGGTCAATAAGGAATCTCCCGCGCCAGGTTTCCCGCCGGCTTTGGAGCTTTTTTATCATCGGAAACGGATGCCCTCCGCACTCATCGCGTCAATAATGGCCAGGCTGCACACATCATAGCCCTTTTCGCGAAGCTTGTCTCCGCCGCCCTGAAACCCTTTCTCGATCGCGACCCCAATACCCTCGACCGATGCGCCGGCCTGTTCGCACAGAGCCAGCAGGCCTTTCATGGCAGCCCCGGCCGCCAGAAAATCGTCCACGATCAGTATTCGATCCTCCGCCGTCAGATAGCGTTTTGAAACCGTCAGGGTATTATCCATGTCATACGTATATGAATGAACAACGGATGAGTACACTTCCGCATCAAGGTTGTGGCTTTTCGATTTTTTGGCAAATAAAACCGGAACGTGAAAATACGGTGCCGTCATGCAGGCAATCGCGATGCCGGACGCTTCCACGGTCAGGATCTTGTTGATGCCGCGCCCGCCAAAATGATCATAGAAGGCTTTTCCCACATCGGCCAGAAAAGCCACGTCCAGCTGATGGTTAAGAAAGCTGCCGACCTTGAGAATATGACCCTGCTTTACTTCTCCTTCATCAAGAATCTTCTCTTCCATGAAATTCATTGATTTTCACCTCCCATCCGCCGGAAAATACGCCTTAGCGGCCTCAAAGTAGAGGTACAGGGCGTTTACCGTATTTTTGAGCTTCACATTTGACGTCTCGCTGTTGGCCGCGCTGTAGCAGTAGGTCAGCGGGCTGTAGGTGACGGTTCCCGTATGATTCCCGTCCGTGACGTTCATGACCGTGCGCAGGTTGAGCCGGCTGCCAGGCTTCACCTCCGGATAGTTTTCCATCAGCTCTCCGACAACATCTTCCGTCAGATATTCCAGCATTTCTTTAACGGAATTACTGCCGTCCATGAAATCCGTCATTACCAGACGACTGCCAGACAGGCCCATAAAAGAAATATTTTTCTCATCATAGCCGTATCCTCCTCTCCCTAAAAGGCCGGGACATTTTGCCGGCTGCCGGACTCCTACCGCATGGTCAGGAAGGAGAGGATGGGGATCTTCATGGGGCAGACATCCATGCAGGACAGCGCTTTCGAGCAGTCTGATTCAAAATGCTGTCGGTACGCTTTCCGGATCTCTCCCCGCTGCTCCCGGTTTCTGGCCGACACCAGAAAACAGTCGTTGACAAATACCGCGCCATAGAAGGTATTGCCGTTGACGTAGTTCGGGCAAACCTCCAGGCAAAGCCCGCATTTCAGGCATTTGGCCGCAAGATACTGCTGCGCGTGACTTTCCTTTTCGGATGGCTGGTACTCATCAATATATAGATTGGTTTTCTTCAGATTTTCCTGTATCGAGGAGCGGTCCACCACGAGATCCCGCACGACCGGAAATTTCTGCAGGGGACGGATGGTGATCTCCTTCCCTTTCAGATCTTTCAGGAACGTCTCGCAGGCCAGAGCCGGCCTCCCGTTGATCACCATGGCGCAGGCTCCGCAGACTCCCTGCATGCAGGAGCACTCCCAGAGGATTCGGTCCGTCTTTTCGCCGTCCGCCGTCCGGATATCGTCATGGAAGTTCAGGTAATCCAAAAGCCCCGCCACGGACTGTTCCATCGGGCCGTCATAAGAAAAGCTCTCCCAGTAGGGCTCGGAATCCGCCGATTTCTGACGCAGGATACGGACTTTCATAAGCATACTCCTCGCCCGGCCGGCGATGGAAAAAAGCCGGTCAGCTTTCATAGGCGTGTTCTTTGTCGAAGCTCACCGTATAGCTTCCTCCGTCATAGGAAACAATGGTCGCGCAGGCATAGTTTTCGTCTTCTTCCGGATAGTCGCTTCGGCAATGCGCGCCCCGGCTTTCCTTCCGCGCCTTCGCGCTAAGCAGGGCGGCCTTCGCCAGCGTCAGGATCCCGGTCAGGCTGAAATTATGATACGCGGACACGCTGCCGTCATAGCTGATCCGGTTCGCGACCGAAAGATAATAATCGACATCCTCAAGGCCCGCGCTGATCCCTGCCTCGTCCCGAATGATGCCGAGACTCCTTTGCATCGTCTCGGCAAGCATATCGCGGATATACATGACGGGAAACGGGCTTTTCGAGGCCATGCTCATTTCGAGCCGTGCCTGCTCCCCGGCGAGCTCCGAAGAAAAATCCTCCTCCCGCATGACTCTTTCCGCGGCCTCGTCCGCGATTGCGTTCGCCGCGGTCCTTCCGCTGTGAATGGCCGCGAGGAGAGAGTTTCCCCCGAGCCGGTTCGCGCCGTGATACATCGACGCGCACTCCCCGACCGCGAAAAGCCCCTTCATATCCGTCTCATGATTGTTGTGGACCGCGATCCCACCCATGAAAAAATGTACCGAGGGGACGACCGGGATCGGTTCCCTGCAAATGTCAATTCCCCGGTATTTTGCGCAGACTTCTTTTACCTCGGGCAGCTTTTCGTCGATGGCCTTTTTCCCGAGAAAGGAAATATCCAGATACACCGGACCGGGGGCGAGGAAGATCTCTCTGGAAATGACATCCCGCGTCATCAGATTCCCCCTGGGGCCATATTTTTCTTCCATAAAATAAACGCGGCGGCCATTTGTCTCATAAAAGAGCCTTCCGCCCTCCCCGCGCACCGCCTCCGAAATCAGCATTTTCTTCTGCGCCGTCTCGATGGTGGTCGGGTGGTACTGGATGAATTCCAGATTTTTCAGCGCCACGCCCTGCATAAACAGCCGTCCCACGGCATAGCCGTCGCACATATTCGATCCGGTCGTCTTGCCGAAAAGACTGTTCTGGCCGCCGGTCGCGATGACCAGCGCGTCCGCCGTGACCGTCTCCAGTTGCTTTTTCTTCTCATCAAAGATCATGGCGCCATAACAGACACCCTCCCGAAGGAGAGCTTTATAAAAATGGCACCAGAGCCTTCGCTCGATCAGGCCTCTGGATTCATATTTCCGCGCCTCCATAATGAGCGCGGTCACGATCTGCTTTCCGGTCGAGGCCCCGCAGTAAAATGTCCGCTTATGGGACTGGCCGCCGAAGGCTCTGCGCTTCGGCGCGCCCGCAGCGTCCACGGAAAAAACGGTGCCGATCCGCTCGAGATCCTGAAGGATCTGCCCGGCGCTTTGGCAAAGCCCCGTGACGGCACGTTTTCCGCTCAGATATCGTCCGCCCCGCAGGGTGTCTTCGATATGGCTCTCCACGTTATCTCCCGGCTCTCCGCCCGGCAGGACCGCGTTGATCCCTCCGGAAGCCATCACGGACTGAGAGCGTTCCGAGGGAGCCGGGGAAAGCAAGAGTACCTGCATCCCCTTTTTCGCGCATGTCGCCGAGCAGGCCAGGCCGGCGATGCCGCTTCCGATCACAATTACTTTTTTCATCGAATCCCCCCTGTTGCTATCCGTCACATAAAGAACATGGCGATCTGGCCCTTCAGGATAAAGAACACGGCCGCCGCAAAGATAACTGCGCCGAGAATATAGACGACGCGGTCGATCACACGCTGTTTTTCGACGGAGCGAAGCCAGCCCACGGTAATGAGCGCTTTTGAAAACGAGACCGATACGTGCGTGATGACCACGCCGAAAAACAGAGGCTCCGACAGAAGCAGCAGAACAAGAAAGAACGTATTCCCCGCTTCCTTGCTCATCTGCATGAGCCGAAACGTGTTGATATGCAGGATCAGCATCGGAAAGATCAGGGCCGCGCTGATTCTCTGAAGGACCGTGCGCACATTCAGCCGCGGATAAAGATCCAGCCGGGTTCCGTCCGCCTGCATGAAAACCGCCGCCATGCCGCAGACGGCATGCAGACAGGCCAGGACCATAAAGGGGATCGCCGTCACGATCTTCAGCGTCGGATTATAATAAAACGCAAGATAGCAGAAAACCGTGTAGCCGACGTGCAAAAGCAGGGCCGCGATGGAAAGCAGGGCCAGAACAGCGTTGATCTTCTTTAACCTCATGGGGATACCTCCGGGGACAGGTTCGTTGCTCCACTGTGTGATTTTTTACACAAATAAAGAGGAAAACCGGATTCCTTTAGATTAGTTTACTATGAAAAAAAGAAATAGGCAATCAAAAAAGTGGCTATGCTTTTTGCATAGCCACTGAATGTTACTGTTCACTCCGTTCACAGTAACGAAGGCGTTTTGCAATAAAATCGTCCTTCGGACGATGGCACGCCTCAGTGTACAGAAAA
>CACZBB010000251.1 GCA_902779245.1 uncultured Lachnospiraceae bacterium
CGACGGACGGGCCGCGCACCTCGAGCAAAGTCGGCCGCAAAGGCCCAAAAAGAGGAGCTGCGGCCGACTTACAGCAGAAGGAAAACCCGGTAGCAATTCGGAAAAAGGGAGATTGCCATGAGACAGGTCGTGAGCCTTACAAGCACATATTCCTCCGACGAGTTCGGAATCTGCTCGGCGCTTTTCGAGCTGGGCGGGCTGGTGGTCATGCACGACGCATCGGGCTGCAACTCGACGTATACGACCCACGACGAACCGCGCTGGTATGATACCGACAGCATGATCTACGTGTCCGCGATCTCCGAGGTCGAGGCGATCATGGGCGACGATGAAAAGCTCCTTCGCGACCTCGAAGAAACGGCCGGAGACCTTCATCCGAAGTTTATCGCGATCATCGGCGCCCCGATTCCCTACATGATCGGGACGGACCTGCCCGCCATCGCGCACCTCCTTGAGGAACGCACCGGCATCCCCGCCTTCGGCTTCCCGGCCAACGGCATGAACCTTTACACCAAGGGTATCTCGGACGCGCTGTATGCGCTTGTCGACCGATTTTGTCTCCCGGCAAAGGATACGGAAAATGCTTCGGAAACCTCCGACGCGCCCGATCTGTCCGCCGGCAGAAAAAAGTCCCTAACCGGATGTTCCCGGAAAATGAATATTCTCGGTGCGACGCCTCTTGATCTTCCGGCGAAGGGCTGTGTTCCGGCGATCTGGGCATGGGCGGAGCGCTTCGGCTTTGAGAAGGGCGCGAGCCTTTCGCTCGAGACGAGCCTCGAAGAAATCGTCCGCGCGGGGGAAGCCTGCGTGAACCTGGTCGTCTCCTACGGCGGGCTCGCGGCCGCAAGACTTCTTCAGAAGAGATTCGGCACACCGTATATCGTGGGTATTCCCTTCGGGACGGTCTTCTCGGAAGTTCTTGGCCGCAGACTTCAGGAAATCTATGCAAATGCAGCCTCCCGTAAGGATGCGGAAAATCCTTTAAAGGAAATTCTTCGCCGCGCCAAGGATGACCGGCCCTCTGATTCCTGCGAAAATGCCGCTTCGCAAAAGGACCGCCCCTCTGGTTCCTGCGAAAATGCCGCTTCGCAAAAGGACCGCCCCTCTGGTTCCTGCGAAAATGCCGCTTCTAAAAAGGACCGGCCTTCTGATTCCGACGAAGATGCCGCTTCTAAAAAGGATCGGCCCTCTGATGCCGGCGAAGATGCCGCTTCACAGGCAGGCAGGTCTTCTGATTCCGACGAAAACTCCATTTCGCAGAAGGGCAGTTCTTCTGATTCCGACGAAAATGCCGCTTCTCAAAAGGACCGGCCTTTTGATTCCGGAGGAGTTTCTTCCTATAATAATACTGTGTATTCCGCAGTTCCGAGAGTCTCCGGGGACGAGCCTCTCCTCATCATCGGCGAAAGCGTCTTTGCGGCTTCCTTTGCGGCGGCCGTTGAGCTTGAGCAGGGAATTCCCACGAGAGTGCTCTGCCCCGTGGATACCGAGGACGCACTTCTGCGGCCGGGCGATCTTCGCGTCGAAAGCGATGACGACCTGATCGGGCATTTGTCAAAAGCAAAAAGGATCGCGGCGGACCCGCTGTTCCGCCCCCTCACCCCGAAGACGGCTGATTTCTACGATCTTCCGCACACGGCATTTTCCGGGAGGATTTTCGAAAAGACCGTGCCGAACCGCATCGCCGTACCGGTACGGGAGGATTTCCGCAAAACGCCCCGCTGACCTTTCCCGCGGGCTCCCAAGAACTTCGCGCAAAACGTCCTGCTGACCTTTCCCGTGGGCTCCCATAACCTTTTCGAGCAAACCTTCATGCTCATTTTGCGCACCACTAACAATAAAAGTCCGGAGCGCATGCGAAGGTGTCGGCATCCCAGAATTTAATCGCCCTTCGGGCGATGATGCTTTTAGAGCAAACGGGCATACATATAGTTCGCACTCTGTGCGTGCAAGCACGCCCATCCGGCGGTCGCACCGCGAGACTTTTAGAATAAACCGTCATGCGCATCTTACGCATCACCAGCAATAAAAGTCCCGGTGCGCATACAGATAACAGTCCACTGGACTGTTATCTGCACGCTAAGGCGTCCATTTAATCGCCCTTCGGGCGATGGTACTTTCAAAGTAAAAAACCAGACGAGGATGATTCTATGTTAAAAATCGCAATCTACGGCAAGGGCGGAATCGGCAAATCCACCACCACGGGAAACCTCGCGGCGGCATTTGCCGCGCTGGGGAAAAAGGTCATTCAGATCGGCTGCGATCCGAAGGCGGATTCCACGATCAATCTTCTCGGCGGAAAGCCGGCGCTCTCGGTCATGGACTACATGCGCGAGCACGACGAGGAGCCGGAAGATCTCGACCAGATCGTGAAAAAGGGCTTCGGCGGCGTGCTCTGCATTGAAACCGGCGGACCGACCCCCGGACTCGGCTGCGCGGGCCGCGGAATTCTTACAACCTTCAGCCTCCTCGAGGATCTGGAGCTTTTCGAGAACGAAAAGCCCGATGTTGTGCTTTACGATGTCCTCGGGGACGTGGTTTGCGGCGGATTTGCCGCGCCGATCCGCGAGGGCTACGCGAAAGATGTCCTCATCGTCACCTCCGGCGAAAAAATGGCCCTCTACGCCGCAAACAACATTTGCAAGGCGGTAAAGAATTTCGAGGACCGCGGCTACGCCTCCGTGCGCGGCATTCTCTTAAACCGCCGGAACGTTGAAAAGGAACGCGAAAAGGTCGAAGCCTTCGCCGCGGAGCATGACCTGCCGATTCTCGCCGACATCCCGCGGAGTGACGACATCATCCGCTTCGAGGAACAGGGCAAGACCGTCATCGAGGGCGATATCAACCTCCCGATCAGCCAGGTCTACCTTGAACTCGCGAAGAAGCTGCTTGCCTGATTGCAAAGTATCAATCCTCCGGTGTCCGGGAGTACTGGATCGTCGATCCTCAAAAACAGAATCTGCGTTCCTTTGATTTTGAAAGAAATGAAACCGAGGCTTATCCTTTTCGTTTTCTCTTCCGTCTTCCCGGAATTTCGCGTAAAACTTAGCGACGATTGATTTTGATGATAACGAGGTGCCGCCATGAACAGCAAACCATACAGTATCCCGGCCGGCGAGCTTGCCGCCCGTGGCCGGGAGTATGTTCCGGACGAGCTTCGCTCCGCCCGCCATCTCATTTACAGCTCCCCGGCGACCCTCGCCTTCAATTCGCCCGGCGCGGAGGGCTTCGGCGTGAAGCGCGCCGGCCTCACCATCCCCGGCTCGGTCATGCTGGTCATCTCCCCGGGCTGCTGCGGCCGCAACACCACGCTCCTCACCGAGCGCCGCGAGTACGACGGCCGGTTCTTCTTCCTCCTCCTCGACGAGACCGACATCGTCACCGGGCGGCATCTGCGGAAGATCCCGAAGGCCGTGGAGGAGGTCGTCGCCGCCTGCAAAACGCGGCCGTCCGTCGTCATGCTCTGCGTCACCTGCGTGGATGCCCTGCTCGGCACGGACATGGACCGCGTCTGCAAAAAATGCTCCGAGGCCGCCGGTCTCCCCGTGCTTCCGAGCTACATGTACGCGCTGACCCGCGAGGGCCGCACGCCGCCCATGGTCGCGATCCGCAAGACTCTCTACGAGCTTCTCGAAAAGCGGAAAAAGCGCGGCACGAGCATGAACATTCTGGGCTCGTTCACTCCCTGGGAGGACGACTGCGAGCTCTACGATATTCTCCGCGGACTCGGCCTGAAAAACATCCGCGAGCTTTCCCGCTGCGAGGATTTCGCTTCGTATCAGGAAATGGCCGAGGCGAATTTCAATCTGGTTTTGAATCCTGAATCGCGCCTCGCCGCGCAGGATCTGCAGAAGCGTCTCGGAATTCCCTGGATCGAGCTTGCCCGTCTGTACCAGATCGACAAGATCCACCGCCAGTATGAGCTTTTAGGAACCGCCCTCGGCACAGCCGTCGACGATTCCCCTTGGCTTTCCGAGGCAAATGCCGCGGTCGACGGACTTCGGACCCGACACGCCGGCAAATCGATCTCCGTCGGGGAGTGGCTGAACGCGGACGCCTTTGAGCTTTCGCTCGCGCTCCTCCGCTACGGCTTTCAGGTTCCGGAGATCTTCGGAACGGTCACGGATACGAATTTTGTGTATATCAGGCGTATTTCGGAGCTTAGTCCCGATACGCAGATTTACTCAAATCTCTCGCCGACCATGCTCTACTATGATATCTCGTCAAATGCAGCAGACCTGACGATCGGGAAGGACGCGGCGTACTACCACCCCGGTGTGCCAAATGTCGCCTGGAACGACGAGATCCAGCCCTTCGGCTACCGCGGGCTCGTGCATTTGCTGGAGAAAATTGATACAGCTCTCAGGTAAAATATTTTTCGCAAGGATGCCGGCATGCTTGCGATGCTTCTTCGCTCAGTTCGTTTCTGGTCACACGGTGACCAGAAACGAGGGCATTTTGCAATGACATCGCCCTGCGGGCGATGTCACGTCTCAGTGTACAGAAAACAGTCCATGCCTTAGCATCCAGCAGAAACGTCCAGTGGACGTTTCTGTCGGAGTGGACGTTTCTGTCGGAGTGGACTGTTTTTGCAGGTCAGCGGCAAGCTATAACTTTATAGTTCATACACAGGCTGATTTATGTCACTGACCCGCAGCCAGACAGCGACGCGCAGCTAGTCCTTTAGGGCAGGTGTCTGGCTCGGGTGTGAACAGTATCCTTGTGACCTCAGTTCTGTTCTCGTCATCCGGGAAACGGCACGACGGCAGATTGCGTTTGGAAGGTCAGCCTGCCTGCAAGGATTCTAAGCTTCGCCGGAAAAAAATGATTCACAAGAAACACGGGAAAGGTGGTCGCCATGAAAGGTCTTATAAAATATCTCTCTCCCTTCGCGCCGGATCAGTCAGGCGCTTCCGGGGTGCTCTACGGCCTCGGCGGCCTGATCGTCATCTGCGACGCGGGCGGCTGTACCGGAAATATCTGCGGGTTTGACGAGCCCCGCTGGTTTCTTCGCTCTTCCGGAAATGCGCTCCCCGAAAACGGAACGCCCGGCGTCATCCTGAGCGCCGGCCTCCGCGACATGGACGCGATCTTAGGCCGCGACGACCAGCTCATCGAAAAGCTAAAGGACGCCGCCCAAAAGCTCGGCTCGCCATTTGCCGCGCTCATCGGAACGCCTGTCCCGGCAGTCATCGGCACGGACTTCCCCGCGCTCCGGCGCATGGCCGAGCGGAGATGCCATCTGCCGGTTCTCGGAATCCCCTGCACCGGCACCGGGCTCTATGATGAAGGCGAGGAGGCTGCCTATCTCGCCTTGTTCGAGCGGTTCGCAGCGGTACCTTCCGGGAAATCCTCAGAAAAAGCAGCCGCTTCAGAAGGAACCGCTGTTTTTCATAACCCCGTCCCCGAAACAAACCACATTTCTTCTTCGAAACTCTCAGAAGAAATTACGGCAAATTCCGCGCCTCCTCTGCCGGAGACAAAGCCTTACTCCCGTCCCGCGGATCCTTTGGAAAAAACCGTTCCCGGCCGGCTCGG